>NZ_JAAEQH010000120.1 GCF_024231755.1 Neptuniibacter sp. | reverse complement strand
GAGGTAAATGCTCGTACGATCGGCAGAAATGAACATGTTGCCAGTGATGGAGCTTCGTCAGTAAGAGTCCAGTAAATCGTTTGATTAGTTGTAGTCATTGTATTCCCCAAAAGTTTTATGGCAGTGCAGCCAAGGGTTTGCTTAAAGGTGACTTGTGGTCGCCTTTCTCCACTATGACAAACCCGGTGGTTGTAATTTCGCGACAGATTATACTGAATCCAGGGCTTTAATCCTACGTCTGACCTATGTACTTATGGCTAATGCTGTTGTGTTTTTACAACTGTTTTTATGATTTTTATTGCTGCATTGCAGCATTTTGATCATTAAAGTTACAAGTTTGTTGCTGTTTAGATATAAAACTACAAAAAAGGTGATTTTTGTTTGACTCATGGCATGTAGGTTGTCGAAGAAAGCAAAGTTAGAATAAGCTTATTAAGAGGTAAACTTATGACTGCTGCTAAAGAAAAACCTACTCCACCAGCTGACTTTGAATGTTGCGAGAACCAATGTTCACCTTGTGTCTGGGATACATATTTTGAGGAGCTTCGGATTTGGAAGGAAGCTCAGGAGAAACTAACAGCAGAGAAAGAGGGAAGTTCTGATGACGAATAAAGTCGTTGATATCGCCAGTAAACGTGATGAAGCCAACCATAAGCGTAAAGAGGAAAAGTTTGCCTCGTTACAGAAGCGGTTTGAAAAAGCGCTTCCTACAGAAGAAACGGATCCGAAAAAGAAACTCTTGAATATATTTAAAAAGAAAAACAAAAAAGGAAAGGATTAATGTAAGCACTGTAGTGATCTAAGTAAGCTTTTTCTCTGTCTAATACTCTGGCAGAGGCTTCGATTCTGGTGGCTATTGTGCTGCTAAGAACTTAACCGTCACTTCTGCTCAATTGTTTTCCACCTTATCAATTCAAAAGAATGTAGTTCTTTCTGGTAATTATTCCTTGCATCACCCGCTATCGAGTGAGCCTCATTAATAAACAGGCATTTCGGCCTGCTTCTTGCTCCATCTCCAGTTACAGAAATTTAACTTGTTCAACACTCTGAGTCGCGATGCTGCTGAAATGAACAGCGTGCAGTTGCTCGCCTGAGCCTGTCATCTGGGCTATCAGCCAGTAACCACCAGTGTTTGAGCTTTTTTCATAGGCAGGAGGTGCCATCATCAGAATGTTATTTATTAAGTAACACCCATCATTAAATTTTGAGTTAAGGAAAATTATTCTGACCTTTATCGGTTGGGATACAGACCTCTATTGCCGCTTAACTGCTTAATTAGGCAAGAGTTTTCCGCTCATACAGTAAGCCCTTCTTTGTTTTTGCTCACTCAGCAGAGGCAGGGGTTCTTTTGGCTTGTAGAAATTATTTGACTGTTTTCTCAGGAAAATGGTGCGGGTTTTTATGGCCTGAAAAAGGAGAAGAATATGATTGTTCAAAGTAGCAATATTTATATGAGCTCAGAGCATGAAAAGACTGAGTCTGTTCAAGTGACACGTTCCATGGATATGGAAAGCCTCAAGAGTTTCAGTATGCAATTTGAGGAAGTGAGGAGCCAGGCGTTACAGATCAGTAGTGCTATGTTTGCTGGCGCCAATGGCGGTATGTTTTCCACTTCTGAGGAGGGAGAGGTCACACCCTCTGTATTGGTGATGACCGATGAAGGTATGCAATTTCGTGCTGCAGAGGAAGCGGAGAAAAGCATAGCTGAACAACGTGAGATAACGCGTTCACGTTTGCTTCAGAGCCTGCTGGAAGCACTTCATCCATCAAATCGCAGTCATATGCGTAGTCCTGAGATTCAGTTCCCTCAAGAGACTGCGCAAACGGTTCCTGAGGATTATCAGCCAAATCAGCCGATTCAACTGAAACCACTCGCTTTGCAGGTGAACTTCAAAGTCACTGAGAGCATTGAGGAGTATGAGTGTACCAATTTCCATAGCTGCGGCCTGGTTAAAACGGCCGATCGTCGTGAGATTGAGTTTGATATGGCGCTGAAGATGGAGCGCAGCTACTCAGCTACTCGAGAATATGAGCTGACTGAGGAGGTGATCTTTACTGATCCATTGATTGTTAATTTCGAAGGCAATTCAGCCGATCTGAGTGATGAGAAGTTTGAGTTCGATCTGGATGCGGATGGTGACAATGAACTCATCAGTTATCTCTTGGGTGAAAGTGGTATGTTAGCACTGGACAGAAACGAGGATGGCTTGATTAATGATGGAACGGAACTATTCGGAGCCCTAAGCGGCAATGGCTTTGCTGACCTTGCTCAGTACGATGAGGACGGTAATAACTACATTGATGAAGCCGATTCTATCTTCACCGAGCTGGGTATCTGGAGCAAAACTCCTGATGCTGAGTCTTTGGTCTCTCTGGCGGATAAAGGGATCGGAGCTATCTACCTTGGCTCAACCGATTCGCCATTTGAGATAAAAGGGGAGAATAACCAGACTAATGGTCGGGTACGTTCAAGTGGGATCTATCTGACTGAAGCGGGAGGAGTGGGAACCGTTCAGCAGATTGACATGGCGGTCTGATTACTTCGCATGATCATACTGGGGTATCAGAGAGTTCTGGTACTCCAGTTACCCACTCGGTTAAAATCGGCACCAGTTTCTTATTCGAGAATATCTGTGTCTGATACTCCCACCGGTTTTAACCAACAGCAATCACTGATCCTCAGAGCGGGTTTGTTCCTTGCTGCTCTATTACTGATAGTCGGCCTTTTTAGCCCGATGATGACTATGAGTAAATTCTATTTCTTTGAGAGCTCTTTCTCTGTGTTGGGTGGGATCAATCAACTGTTTCTGGAAGGCCATGTTCTACTAGCAATATTAGTCGCTATATTCAGCGTCCTGATACCTATAGGAAAACTAATTTTTCTTTTTTTGCTAAGCGGTGTGCAAAAAGAAGAAATTCAATTTAGCTCACAACGCAAAAAATATTTGAAATTGATGCATGACTACGGGCGTTGGGCGATGTTGGATGTACTGGTTGTTGCTGTGCTAATCGTAACTGTAAAACTCGGGGCTGTAGCCAGTGTCGAAGTGCATTGGGGCTTATATGTTTTTGCTGCTGCGGTGTTTCTTATTATGTACCTGACCCACAGGATTTCGAAGCAGTTCCATGAATGATCTAGAGCCTTTCTTCGAGCGTCTACAGAAGCGTAAAAATACCCTGACGGTATTCAACCCATACCGTGAAGAGTTCAAGCTGGATAACCTTAAGCGTTATCTTGAGTTGGTATTTCAACAGCAGGGGCGCCGAGTATTACTGGTAGGTGAAGCCCCAGGTTTTAAAGGTTGTCGTCTGACGGGTATTCCATTCTCCAGCGGGCGTTTATTCGATGAAGTTGAACATCCCTTTCTGCTTCAATTGAAACCTGATCTTCATTTAGAACAACTTGAAGTAGAAAATACAGCCTCAATAGTCTGGCGTTACCTTTGTGATCAACCGGTTGTGCCGTTGTTCTGGAACTCTTTCCCGTTTCATCCTCACCCGTCTCGGGTTCAAAAGAAAAACAGAGCTCCGAAGAAAGCAGAAATTGATGAGGGAGTAGAGTATCTGCAGATGCTAGTGGATTACTATCAACCCGATGTCATCGCTGGGTTGGGCAGGAAAGGGGCTGAGTCAGTGCAGCGGGTATTCCCGGATAAAGAGGTAGCTTACATCCGTCATCCTTCCTACGGTGGTAAGAAAGATTTTGTAGCTGGTATGAACCAGATACTCAATGATTATTAAGGCTCTATTTAACTCGTATTGAGATAATACAGCGACTCATTAGATATTGCAGGACGCATCAATCAGGCATTGGAAGCCATTTAAGGAACTCCAATGCGATTCTCTACTGTTTTACTATTAAGTTTGCTCATTCCCGCGTATGCGTCCGCAGAACATCCTAAATCTTTCTCCAGTGCTAAGCGGATACTGAAAGATATATATACTGATAATCCCACTTCTTTCTATTGTGGTTGTGATTACACCGCTCAGGGTAAAAAACTGGTTCCTCAATTCGAGAACTGTGGTTTCCAACCACGAAAAAATGCAAAGCGTGCAAAACGTATTGAGTGGGAACATGTAATGCCCGCCTGGGCGTTTGGTCATCAGCTACAGTGCTGGCAAGAGGGAGGCCGTAAAGCTTGTAAAAAGAACCCAAACTTTAAACGAATGGAGTCTGATCTGCATAACCTTGTCCCTGCCATAGGAGAAGTGAATGGAGACAGATCTAATTTCAGCTTTGCTCAGATGGAAGGTGAACCTCGAGTTTATGGTTCCTGTGATATGGAAGTTAATTTTAAGGCTCGCAAAGTAGAGCCGGCTCCTCACGTGCGTGGTGATATCGCGCGTACTTATTTCTATATGCGTGACCAGTATGGCGTGAGAATCAGTAGGAAACAGGAACAACTATTTAATGCTTGGGCAAAACTAGATCCTGTTTCCAGTTGGGAACTGGAAAGGAATAGAGTGATAGAAAAAATTCAGGGTAACGCTAATCCCTATGTTTTTATTGAAACAGCCGTGACTGAAACAGCCGTGACTGAAACTGTTGCGACTAATGCGACTGTGATTGAAACGGCAGATCCTACAAGCAGTAAACTGGTAGTCGCAGAATCTCAATCCACAACTGCATCAGGTCTTATTGGCAAGATTAAGTCGGTGTTGAAGCTGGACTAAGGGGTAATAAGTAAGGGGTGAAATTGCGCTCCTAAGATTACGGTTTATTACCTACAAACATGGGTAACTCAGTGCTTTCAAAGTATTGATTGATCATTTCCAGCAATGTATCAGCCGCCGGGCTTAGTGCCCGGCCTTTTCGGCTGATAATACATATCTGTCGATGCAGTGCAGGCTTAGCCAACGGGACAAAGCGTAGTTGATCAAAGGCGATGGTACTGGCTGCTAGTGCGGGAAGAAGGGCTATACCTAATTCTGCTTTTACCATTTCTGCCAAACCCGCAGGGGTTGATATTTCAATCAACGCTCCTTGTAACTGTAGGTCCAGGTTGTTTTCTTTCTCTAGCTTAAGTAACTGTGAGCGTGTGCCGGTATCTTCAGTCAGGTGGACCTGGGGAAGTTTACTGATCTCCTGCCAACTGAGTTCTTCTTTATCGGCCAGTGGATGATCAATGGGCAGGACCACTCCATATCGGTCACTTAAAACAGGTTGATAGTTTAGCTCTGGTTGGTGTGAGTGGTTACCGCCTATGCCAAAATCCACCTCATTCTCAAGTACCCGTTGCTCTATGCCTCCAGCATTATCATCGCGTAGGTAGATTCCAATTTTTTGGAACTGCTGATGGTAGTTTTTAACAATCTCCGGCAGCACTCGGCCAATCATAGAGGGAGAGGCAGCGATACCGACCTGGCCCTGTTGTTGAGTTGCAGTTGCTTGCAGGTCATTAAATGCGGTATCGAAATCTGATATCAATTTTTCTGCAACGGGAAGAAAGCTTTCACCTTGGCTGGTGAGCAACACGCGTCGGGTTGTGCGGTCTAGAAGTTTAAGCCCAGCCTGCTCCTCTAACTGTTTAATAGTTGCTGTCAGAGTGGATTGAGTCAGATGCAGATTATCTGCTGCGCGGGTAAAACTACCGGTTCCAGCAATTTCAATAAATGCACGTAGATGGCGGATTGATATATTGTTCGTCATTATCAATTAATTCATTGAATTTTATCGTTTGATTGATAAATAACAATTCTGCATCATAGCAACCATTCCATCAAATAGATGATTAAAATTTATACGATTAGCTGTTGGCGGCTCTGAGCAGGCTGCTGAAACATTATTGGTAGACAGCTAATCAATAGAGGTGAGCCTTATGATTCCTCGTCTTTCACAAGTCGAAACGACCGAAGTTATCTATCTGCAGTTTATTGAAGCGCTGAAGCAGGGCGGTTTTTCTGGTGATTTGAACCCAGATTATGCCAACCGAATTGTCCTATCTACGGACAACAGTATCTACCAGATGCTACCGCAGGGCGTGTTATACCCAAGAAGCACCGAAGATTTGGTGCTGATCGCTAAACTGGCGGATGAAGAGCGTTTTGCAGATGTGAAAATGAGTGCCCGTGGCGGTGGTACCGGTACTAACGGTCAGTCATTGACTGATGGTTTGATTGTTGATGTGTCCAAACACATGAACCAGGTTCTGGAGATCAACGCTGAAGAGCGTTGGGTTCGTGTTCAAGCGGGTGTGGTTAAAGATCAGTTGAACCGTGCTCTGAAACCTTATGGCTTCTTCTTTGCTCCAGAACTATCTACCAGTAACCGCGCTACTGTAGGCGGTATGATCAATACCGATGCCAGCGGTCAGGGCTCTGTGATGTACGGCAAAACCCGTGATCATGTGTTGGAGCTGGATTCAGTACTGCTGGGTGGTCAACTGTGGAGCTCTAAACCGATCTCTGATGAAGAGCTTGCACAGATCAAAAAGCGTGATGACCGTGTTGGTGAAGTTCACCGCTTGGTAGATCAGGTTTTCAGTGAGAAGAAAGATCTCATTGATGCAAAGTTTCCAAAACTTAATCGCTGCCTGACAGGTTACGATCTGGCCCATATCCGCGATGAAGAGGGACGTTTTAACCTGAACTCAGTACTTTGTGGTGGTGAAGGTTCTCTTGGTTTTATTGCCGAAGCCAAATTAAACGTCCTGCCAATCCCTAAGTTTGCTGCTCTGGTAAACATTAAATACGACAGCTTCGAAGCTTCATTGCGTGATGCTACTGATCTAATGGAGTGGAACCCGACCTCCATCGAAACCATTGATTCAAAAGTGTTGAATTTGGCGATGGGTGACATTATCTGGGACACGGTAAGCCAGTACTTTCCGCAGGAAGAGAGTGAGCCTGAGATCAGTGGTATCAACCTGGTTGAATACACCTCTGATGATGAAGAAGCACTGCGTGCTGATGTAGCCAGACTGGAAGAACATCTTAAAACCGTAGCAGGGCAGCAGGACAAGAGCTTTGGTTACTCTGTGGTATATGGTGCCGCTGAGATTGGTAAAGTCTGGGCGATGCGTAAAAAGGCGGTTGGCTTGCTGGGTAATGCAAAAGGGCAGGAACGTCCGATCCCATTTGTAGAAGATACTGCCGTACCACCTGAGAATCTGGCTGACTTTATCATGGAGTTCCGTAAGGTTCTTGATGATCGTAATCTGGCTTATGGCATGTTTGGCCACGTTGATGCTGGTGTACTGCATGTTCGCCCAGCAATCGATATGAAAGATCAGGTGCAGGAATCCCTGATCCGTGAAGTGACTGATGCTGTGGTTGCCCTGACCGTTAAATACAAAGGTCTGCTCTGGGGTGAGCATGGCAAAGGTGTTCGTTCTGAATATGCACCTGAGTTCTTTGGTGAGCTCTATCCAGAGCTACAACGAATTAAGGCAGGTTTTGACCCACGTAATCAGATGAACCCGGGTAAGATCGCAACGCCAGCGATCGATTGTGCAGAGCTTCTGAAAATTGATGAAGTGCCTACAAGAGGTCAGTTTGATCGTCAGATCAGCGCACCTGTACGTGAAGAGTACGATGCTGCGATGTTCTGTAACGGTAATGGTGCATGTTTTAACTACGATCCGAATGATGCGATGTGCCCATCATGGAAAGGTACACGCCAGCGTATTAACTCGCCCAAAGGCCGCTCCTCTCTGATCCGTGAATGGCTTCGTCTGATGGAGAAAACCGGAACCGATCTGGTAGAGGAATCTAACAAAGCCAAACGAACTTCCTTCCTTGCCTCTCTGCCTAAGCGGATCAAAAACAGCATGGCGAAGAATAAAGAAGAGGAGTATGACTTCTCTCATGAAGTTCATGAATCAATGATGGCATGTCTGGCTTGTAAATCCTGTGTGGGTCAATGCCCGATTAAAGTGAATGTTCCGGATTTCCGTGCACGCTTCCTGGAAGTTTATTACGGGCGCTACCTGCGTCCTGCCAAAGATTACATGGTGGGTTCACTGGAATATATGATCCCGTGGCTGTCAAAATTCCCAGCTCCATACAACTGGGCTATGAAAAACCAAGCCCTTAAAGGGATTTTCCGCAAACATGCTGGAATGGTGGATAGCCCAACGATCTGTACTAACAGCCTGATCAAGGGCATGAAGGCACGTGGTATTGATTTCGCAACGCCTAAGCTGATCAAGAAAGGTTTGACGCAGGAAGAGCGCGAAAACGCAGTTATTATCGTTCAGGATGCTTTCACCAGTTACTTTGAGACTCAGCTGGTACTGGATCTGGTTGATCTGCTTACAGGGCTGGGTTTCTATGTGTTGATGGCGCCATTCAAACCAAACGGCAAACCGCTACATGTGCATGGTTTTATGAAGGCATTTGAGAAAGCGGCTGAGTCTAACTCCGCAATGCTGAAAGCGCTGGATGAAACAGGCGTGCCGCTGATCGGTATCGACCCATCAATGACGCTGACTTACCGTCAGGAGTACGGTTATGTGGTACCAGAAAAGGATCTGCCGAATGTTCAGCTGATTCAGGAGTGGTTATCTACCCAGACTGAAAAGCTGACTGTATTCCGCAAGGATGATCTACCTGCTGCTGAGTTTAAACTTCTGGCGCACTGTACTGAGAAAACTAACGCTGCGCCAAGCATCCGTATGTGGCAGCAGATCTATGAAGCGATGGGTCAGAAACTGGAGATTCAGCCGGTAGGGTGCTGTGGTATGTCTGGTACTTATGGCCATGAGACTCAGAATGTAGAAACGTCGCGTAATATCTACCAGTTGAGTTGGTCTGAGGTGGTCAATGCACCAGAAAACCAGGGTAAGCTGGTGGTTACCGGTTATTCTTGTCGTAGTCAGGTTAAGCGGATAGATGAGAAACAGATCCCACATCCTATACAGATGCTGCTGACATTGCTGAGGGAGTCTTAAGCAATTCAAAAGTGGGGGACAGGTTGAAACCTGTCCCCCTGTATTATCTATCTAACAACAGCTACCGACTTAATCTGTGCCCAGATCTCTTTCCCTGTTGTCAGATTAAGGTGATGGACTGATCTGCGGGTCAATCTAGCAATTAGATACTCCGAACCCGCCTGTAGCCTTACCAGAGACATGGCCTCATCCTGATCATCAACGATTTCAGTTACTGTAACCTTAATCCGGTTAAGGATACTGGACTGATCGCAGGGTTGTTCAGTCAGGCTCACATCTCGGGCGAGTACACGAATCCGAACTTCTTGGTCTAACTCATCACCACCATCACGGACCCAGAGTTCACCACCGTCAAAGGCAACCCGAGATAGATGCCATTGGCTATCCCTCTCTGCTACTTTCCCGACAATAACAACACCACTGTTTTGGTCGAATGGTAGAGATAGATCTACTCGTGAAAATACGTCAGTGACACTACCCTGAGCGATCACTTTGCCCTGATTCAGAACAACAGTGTGATCGGCTAGGCGTGCGACTTCATCCATGGAATGGCTGACGTAAAGCACAGGGGTATCGAATGTTGTGTGCAGCTTTTCAAGATAAGGAAGGATCTCCTGCTTGCGGGCACTGTCTAACGAAGCCAGTGGTTCATCCATCAGCAGAAGTTGAGGCTGGATCAATAGTGCTCTGGCGATAGAGACTCGTTGTCTTTCTCCGCCAGAGAGTTGTTCCGGGTAGTGATCCAGAATAGATTCTATCCCCATGACTTCTACCACTCGTTTGTATAAGCTTTCCTCAACAGGTGTTGCAGAACGTTTTATTGCGTACTTAAGATTACCTCTGGCACTTAAGTGAGAAAACAGACTGGATTCCTGAAATACATAACCGATCGGGCGCTTGTGCGTGGGGAGTGACAGTTTGCCATCATGCCAGCAATCACCGTTAACCATCAGTTTGCCCTGATCCGGTGACTCCAGACCGGCTATACAGCGAAGTAGTGTTGTTTTTCCTGATCCGGAATGACCGAAGATTGCGGTAATACCGTTACCTGGTAGTTTCAGGTCTACATTTAGCACAAAGGCCGCTTTGCCGTTTGCTGGTCGTGATAGCTCGAAGCGGGCGCAGATAGCATCATCATTACAGTTTTCAGTCACGCAGCTCATAATCTCCCCCCCAGTTTCATACCGAGCCCGCCTTTGCGTTGAAGGCTGTAGAGCAACAATAAGACAGCGAAAGAGAAAACTACCATGGCCCCTGCTAAGCCATGGGCTTGACCGTATTCAAGAGATTCAACATGGTCATAGATCTGCACTGATACCACGCGGGTTTCATCAGGGATATTACCACCGATCATCAGCACCACACCGAATTCGCCTACGGTATGGGCAAAGCCTAGAATAGCAGCAGTGATAAACCCAGGTTTTGCTAGTGGTAGTACTACAGTAAAGAAGCGATCTACAGGTCCTGCTCTTAGGGTTGATGCTACCTCAAGGGGACGATTTCCCAATGCCTCCATCGCATTCTGAATTGGTTGGACAACAAATGGCATTGAGTAGAAAACAGATGCAACAACCAAGCCCCAGAAGGTAAAGGGCAGTGTGCCCAGACCCAAGCTTTGAGTCATCTCACCAATAAACCCGTTTGGTCCCATCGCGAGCAACAGGTAAAAGCCCAGTACGGTTGGAGGGAGTACGAGTGGCATTGCAACTAATGCTGCGATAGGGCCTTTAAGCCAAGACTGAGTTCTTGCCAACCACCAAGCGATAGGAGTGCCAATCAGTAACAGTAGCAGTGTTACCGTTGAGGCTAGTTTTAGTGTCAGCCATATGGTGGCGATGTCTGCGTCGGAAAAGCTCATCAGTTTGCTGATTGTTCTTAGTGGTTGCTCTTTAGAAGGTTTTATAACCGTACGATTCTATGATTTTTTGCGCTGCTTGGCTGCGTATAAATTTAATAAAATCCTCAGCTGCAGCGTTTTTTTCGGCATTATTAAGAAGAATTAGATCCTGATGAATCGGTCTGTAAAGGTTCTCTGGAATAATCCACTCGTTATGGGTTTGTTCCCCGTCTCTCGCTTGCGATAAGGCTACAAACCCCATGTCGGCGTTACCTGTACGGACGAATTGATATGTTTGGGCGATATTTTCACCTAACACCCATTTCCTGTGTGTTTGTTCGGTTAGTCCCATTGAGTCCAGTACTTCCGCCGCAGCTCTTCCGTATGGGGCTAGTTTAGGATTGGCCAGGGCGAGTTTTCGGAATTCCCCCTGTTTTAACCGAGTAATAAGATCGCTGCTTGTTCCTGCATCTGAAGTTGACCAGAGTACCAACATGCCCGTTGCATAAGTAAAACGGCTTCCTTTAACAGCCATCCCGTTTTCCTCTAGTGCTAGAGGTTTATCCTGATCGGCAGATAAGAAAATGTGGAAGGGCGCGCCATGGTTTATTTGTGCGTAGATCTTTCCGGATGATGCAAACGAGAGATTAATCTTGTGATCAGAAGTGGTCTCGAAGGCCTGAACAATCTCTCTCATCGGTTTAATAAAGTTTGAAGCAACAGCGATATTGAGCTTGTCAGCCAGGACGCTGCTGGGCAGTAGAATGGTAGAGAGGAAGAGCAGGGCGGATCTAAATAACATCAGTGTATCTCAATTAAGGGCGGACAAGTTTAGCATGGATAGTAAAGATATTATGAAAGTCTAATATAGCTTGCTTTGTGAACCGTTATCTCTGCTTCAAGGGTAACTGGAGAGTAAAGCAGCATCCTTGATTTATGTTATTAGTAGCAAAGATTCTGCCGTGGTGAGCATGGAGTATTTCCCTACAGATTGCTAGGCCAAGTCCTGTGCCGCCGGCTTTGGTTTTCGTTTTACTGGATTGTACAAACTTATCGAAAACATGTTCTAGCTCCTCATCAGGAATGCCTGGGCCTGAGTCACGAACTTGAATTTCTATGCCCGGTTGTATGCCTGTATCTTCTTTACGTCTACCGAGGGGTAAATCTATGGCTGAATAATGGATGCTTATCTCAGAACCTTCCGGTGAAAACTTAATTGCATTCGAAATCAGGTTACGGAAAACTTGCTCCAGCTTTTGCGGATCATATTCGACTATGAGGTCAGTATCAGCAGCATGTTCAATTTTGAGTTGTTTTTTTGCAAGAAGAAGGGAAAGTTCTTCAATCACCAGATTACAGCTTTGGCGAAGATCTTTCTCTTTTAGCTCAAGTTCAATCAAACCTGATTCCAGTTTGGATAGATCTAACAAGTCATTAACAAGATGCAGAAGGCGCTCACCACTTTCATTAATTCGTGTGAAATATCGTTTAAGTCGGCTGGTGGGGGCTACTTCAACCTTGTCTTGACCCATTTCAGAGAAACTTAGAATGCCATGCAAGGGGGTTCTTAACTCGTGAGACATGTTCGCCAGGAACTCACTCTTAAGTTGGTTTGCTTCTTCTGCTTTTTCTTTAGCTTGACGAAGATCCTGAGTGCGAGAATCCACGAGCTGTTCCAGATTTTCGCTGTGAATACGAAGTTCTTTAGTTACTTCTGCAGCGAAATCTGTAGCCTGCTTTCTACTTCTCGCCATCACAATGACAAGGCCCATCAGGATCAAAGTGGAGAACAGAATTAGTCCCCAGATTAGCATTTTTGTTTGTTCAAGAGTGGAATATGCTTCTGCTGCATCCATCTCTGTTGCTAAATAAGCTTGGGACGTTTTGTCGTAACGCCATGCGCCAATAACCTTTACTCCTCGGTAATCCCTATAAGGCTTTAGGGTTTCACCTGAGAAAATATTCTCACTTACAGGAACAACTTTGGTAAACGGTTGCTTGTCTCTTGAGAGTGCAGACTTTTCTCCCAGAGTCAGGTTTACGCCGGGGTCTCTGATTTGGATATTGAGAACATCGGGTTCTCCAGGTTCTAAAAGCCCGATCTCTTCCAAGTGTTCCTGAAAGCGAGACTCACTGAGTAAGACCCCTTTGTCATTGTAAAAATAGGTTTCGCCCGATGAGCCTAAACGTTCTATTTTAGAAACGCTGGTGTAGCCATCAGAAATTGCGAGGCGGAAGGCGAGTACTGCCATTACCTTATTCGTCTCTGGATCATTGAGCGGCGTCAACACGAACATCGTTGGCATACCACGTCGCATGTTACCGTTTCGATCAGGTAATAAAATTTCAGCATGCAGGGGAGGGGTAATCAGGGTCTGGCCTAGAAAAGCCAGATCAAGAAATTTCTGCTCTTGGGTGATAATGCTTTTCTTGCCCAGAATGTTGTTTCGTAAGGCCACAATATTGGTCATATCAGGCGAGATAATGGTAAACCCGTGATAGCCGTAATCGATCAGCGTTGGCTTGATCCCTTTACGCAGCTCTCTGACGAGAGGATTTTGATTCAGAGTGGCCTTATCTACTTTGGAGTCGATAAGTTGTTTGGTTAACAAGGTCCAGTTTTCACGTTCTTCTGCGTGGGTTTTAATAACGCTTAAATGGGATTGATGCCAACTGTCTAATGCTATTTGGGTTGAATCCAAAACCGTTCTCAGCATATGGCGCAGCTCATCACGGGTACTTTTTTCAATCCGATCCAGTATGAGGAAGGTCACCACCAGAATTGTGCAAAGGGTGAAAAAGGAAACGACAGTGTTGGTCATACCAATACGACTTAGTCGGTTGATCAGCCTCTCATTTTCACGGTTGGTAAGCTCATATACAGCGCTTCTGGGAATTGAAGGATCAGGCCTCATGGCTTCTTCCTATAGTTCAGCAATAGCAATGACCTCATTGCCGCAACCCAGATATTCAATAGAAGCAAAACAAACCATATTTGCCATGGCGATACCGCGGCCATGGGAATCAAATGCTCGTTCAGGCGATAGTTCCAGATAGTCTTTCCAGTTGAAACCATTACCCTGATCTTTGATATGAAACTTTAGATTGGTATCCGTTCTTTCGATACACAGTTCTGCAAACAGGGATTTGTACTGTTCCTGTACGAGTCTGTTGTTGATCTCCTCCGCCCATTTACCTTCATTGTTGAGGCGGCTTTTGTCCTCATAGCTAATACCAAGATTGCCATGCTCAATCGCATTTATCATCAGTTCACTCAAACCCATACGCAGTTCAGGTTTCTCTGGATACGCTGTAACAATCTGTTCAATAAGCGTATTAACTTCTTCAAGGGTTTGGAAAGATAGCTTGCAGGGAAGGGTAAGTTCTGAAGATGGCTGTTCTGATTCAGAGGCATGCTTGGCGTTTAGAGTGGCGTAATCATCCAGAGCGGAGTTGAAAATAGAGAGAAGGGTGGCCTTATCATAAGGCTTGGTGAGGTAATAATAGGCACCTGCCTGTAAACCTTCATCAACCGAACCTTTGTCGGATAGGGCTGTTTGCATTATTACCGGGATATATTTCCATTGCTCTTCATTTTTAATTCGCTTTAGAAGTTCAAGGCCATCCATTCCCGGCATCATACGGTCTAGTAAAACGGCTGAAAAATTGTGCTCACCGCTTTGGAGTATATCCCAGGCCTCCTCTCCATCTTCTGCACAAATGGGTATGTGACCTTCATCCTCAATATATTCAGCAAGAATTTCCAAGTTTAGAGGTTCATCATCTACGACTAATATCTGTAAATGTGATTCCATGATCAGCGGCCTTCCTTATTATTGTTAGAACTTCGCATCATTCGTTGTAGTCTTTCTTTGGAGTATAAGCATAAATAACCCTTGGAACCCAGTCTTACCAGTTATAAGAATGGTTACAATCAGTTTTGAAACGCTTCTTCCACCTATGAAATTTACTATTACTCACTTTAAGGTAGGGCTTAATCTAACATAGGCGTCAGCAAACCCAATGCTCTTAAGCAATTCAGCATGTTTAGCTGCTTCAGTACGGTTGTTAAATATGCCAGACGCCAGACCGTATAACGTAGTTTTGACTGGAAACACTATTGCTGAGAATCCCTCACCAAGTTTTATTATTGCCTCTTTACGGCTCGATTCCTGTTGATACACCCCTAGCTGAACCGTGAAGGTTTTTGCTGGCGTTGTCATTTCATCTCTGAGCGATGAATGGGTAGGAAACTGTTTATGTGTGCGTTCAGTTTTTATTTGTTGGGCGTGTTTGTTGGGAACCGGAGTTAAAACACCTTTATTTCTGGTAGATAAAACATTTGAGGGTGTTATTTGGCTAGCGCCTAGGTCTCTCACGGTTGCAACTGTGTGCGGTGTTTGAGAGGTGGTGCTGGCCGATACGGGTACTTCCAGAAGTTCAGGCTTTGATGACGCTTTCTGAGTTAGTGGTGGTGAAGGAAGAAAGCATCGCGGTGAAGATTCTTCAGGGTGATGGCGGTGACACAGTGGATCAGGCTTAGTCGAGCAGCCGAACAAGATAACCGTGATGAGTATCGCGCATAGCTTTATAAACCTTCCGTTGCGTAGCATGACTCAATTTTCCTGCCTAAGTTGTAGTGCATTTGCACACTATATGGAGGAATATACAATCTTTGTTTTTTAATAGCAGCTGCTTGCTTGTGCTGTAAATCAATTAAGGAGTGTATAGTGGAAGATCTTCTGCCCGAACTGTGTGATCAGTTCCCAGACCTGGTGCAGGTTGTAGAACCAATGTTCGGTAACTTTGGCGGTCGTGAGCGTTTTGGTGGTGAAATTGTCACACTTAAAGCATTCGAAGATAACTCGCTTGTTCGTGAGCAGGTGGCTTTGCCAGGTGATGGTAAAGTACTGGTAGTAGACGGTGGTGGTTCTATGCGCCGTGCTATGCTGGGCGATATGCTGGCAGAGAAAGCTACTAAAAACGGTTGGGAAGGTATCATCATTTACGGCTGTATCCGTGATGTGAATGCTATTGGTGATTTGAATCTAGGTGTTCAGTCGCTGGGTACACACCCTATGAAAACTGAGAAGAAAGGTTTGGGTGAGTTGAATGTTGAAGTGACCTTTGGTGGTGTAACGTTCCGCCCAGGCGACTATGTATATGCGGATAATAACGGTGTCTTAGTTTCTCCTCAGAAATTAGAGGTTAAAGAAGATTAATTCTGTTTGAGTTCTTTTATAAGATTTTAAAGCCCGCAATTGCGGGCTTTTTTGTGTCAGTTACGCTCATATATCAGCGATCAATATAATCCCATCTGATAGCTGACGTATGTCTTTGCTAGAAGAGCAAATGTTGTCATTCCAGTAATACCCCACAAAAAAATAAAGCGTCCTTCTCTGGATGCTTTTGATTTATTGGATACATGCCACACGCTCCACAATTTGAACGCAACCATTCCTAAAACGGCAAAAAATACCGTTATTTCAGTGTTACTCCAGACAACCATTTTTACTCCGCCTATAAAATGTATTTGTAATATGTCTTTACATATATAAAATGGATTTTAAATACATTATTTGGTGGGCCATATGAAATCGATAAAAAAGCAGCATGATGACTGGATGGATGTAACAAAGTCAGCTGTTAACAAAATACACAAAACTGATGGCTATAAGGGAGATGGGCCTGGGCAAACAAAGAGAAATAAAATTGTGGGGAGCCGAAACCATGAGAAGAAGTGAAGCCTTAATTCCATTGAGTCATGATCATCATGCGTTAGTGACTGCCAAAAGGATCAATGAGTTATGTAAGCAAGCGGAAGCTGAAATTCAAGAATATTGGGCAGCTAAGCGGGAGGTTATTCTTGGGGATATGAAGCCCCATTTTGATATTGAAGAGGCGAGCCTGATTCCGTTGCTGAAAGATAATGGGCCTGATTTATATGCTCGCTTAGTAAGTTATCATGAACAGATGACAGAATTACTTGAGAACCCTAACTTCTCTTCGGCTATACAGTTCGCAGATCTCCTGAAGCAGCATGTTCGATTCGAGGAAAGAGAGCTATTCCCCTGGTTAGAGAGCCAATATTCTCAGCAGTTCTTAGCAAATATCATGAGAAACTCTTCATAAACACACAGAATTTTAGCTGTATAGATATTGTGCAGCTGCAAAAAAGCGTGTATTTATATTATTGTGCATGTGCGTAATGAAATGGTCATTACACAGTAATTTACTAGTAATGACCGGGTTGTACCCTAGTATGACAATCAACATGACTTAATGCGGCACTGCGCAAGGAGTATGGATTATGAAGGAATTAGATTGTTACTTTGTTGGCCACATCACCAGTGGTAGTGATGAGATTAAACTGGCTGAACCTGTTCGTCCCCATAATATGGCAGTGAGTTTCACTGAGTCACTTGGGGAGTTTTTCTTTAACTTTGCAGAAAAACATTTTCACTGTGAGAAGGGTGATGAGATCCTGCTGATGTCTGCGTCGGTAGATTGTAGTGACCTAGATGAATCTGAGTTTGTTGATGGTTTTAAGCAGAGGACTGAGGCCTGCCTTGAGCAGAAGTCAGGGGAGATAATCAAACGGCGTATCGCCATTGCAAGTGACTCTACAGAGCTATCTGCACGCGTGAGAATGGATCTGTATGAAAAGCACCGCTTGATCATGCAGCAGGCAGAGGTTGCCTAGTTTGCGAATTAGTTCTTGGGGACAGATTTAAATCTGCCCCAGGATACTTCCTAGTTAGATTGGATGAGACTCTCTCTCATAACTGGATTGCCGAGAAGGTCTTCCAGTGTATAGCCTTTAAGCACTGACATAAATGCCTGTTGTGCTTGCCCCAAAACCCCTTGAAGCGTGCAGAAGCCGGTAAGTCTGCAGCTCTGTTGAGCACAATTGATCAAGGGTTCATTTCCTTCTGCCTGAGCAATAAGGTCCCCTAGGTTAATCTCACCGGTCGCTTTTGCCAGTTTAATCCCACCATTTTTGCCTCGATAGGTATCCAAATAACCCGTTTTTGATAGGGCATGGACAACTTTCCTTAGGTGCTCAATGGAAATATCGTAATAGGATGCTATTTCAGAAAGTGTGACTAAACGGTCACTATTGGTGGCTGTATAAAATAGTACACGAAGAGTGTAATCGGTGAATCGGCTTAGTTGCATCGGATTGGGCTTATATAAAGATGTCTTTGAAATATACGTTAGCTGAAGCTGGCAACGCAAGTCGTAATAGAAAATTGATAGCAAGTTATCTTGAAGTTTCTGCTAACGCCTATATAAGTACTTCTATATTAAGTGTTTTCTTTTTCTTAGTCTTACTATGGGTATCTTGTGTACAAACTACTGATTTTTGACTGGGATGGTACGATTATCGATTCAGCTGCACGTATCGTCTCCAGTATGCAGGCGGCAGCCAAGGATTGTGATTATCCCGTACCATCAGAAGAGCAGGTCCAAAATATTATTGGATTAGGAATGCCGGAGGCTGTTCGGGCGCTGATTCAAGGTGTTGATGATGATGGTATTGAACAAATGCGTAACCGCTATGGTCATTACTATCTGAGTGAAGATTCAACTCCATCACCTCTATTTCCAGGCGCTCAACATACGCTGGAAAGCATGCGCAAGCGTGGTATGCGTATGGCAGTGGCGACAGGAAAGGGGCGTAATGGATTAGGCAGAGCTTTTGCTCAGACCGGGCTCGGTTATATTTTTGAAACCTCGCGCTGTGCAGATGAAACTACATCTAAACCACATCCTCATATGCTGGAGGAAATTTTAGAGGAAACGGGTGTTTCTTCTTCTGAAGCGGTTATGATTGGTGATACTGAGTATGACCTTGAGATGGGGAAGCGTGCAGGGATGGATGTGATCGCAGTGAGCTATGGTGCTCATCATATTGATCGTTTAAAAGGGTTTAATCCGGTTCTGGAAGTAGATAATTTCCCTGAACTTGAGGTTTGGTTGGAAAAACAGGGCTGTTTTGCCTAAGGAGTATTTTGTGTCGGACAATCCGTGGAATGAACCGGAAAAGCAGGAAGCTTTAGAAAAGGGTGCTCAACAAAAACAAGTTGAGGCTGAAGGTAATGATGAGGAAGTAAGCAAGGCTGAATCCAAACTGGATAAGGCTATTAAAAATGCTCAAGAGGGAGTCGCTTCCAAGAAAGAGTGGAAGCTAATAGAAAAACTTCTTAATGGTTTGTTTGTAGAGCAGCGCCGTGCCAGACGTTGGGGTATTTTCTTTAAGCTGCTTATGTTCGGGTATCTATTTCTGCTTTTGGGCTTATTCTTCGCTGGAAAAGATATCGCTACGGATGTAGCGCCCGAAGCACATACCGCTATCATCGAGATAAAGGGGCCAATCAGTGCTGACGATGAATCTAATGCTGATACAGTGATTTGGGCTCTACGCGATGCATTTAAAGAGGAAAATGCTAAAGCGGTTATTCTTCGAATCAATAGTCCGGGGGGTAGCCCGGTACAGGCGGGTTACATCTACGATGAGATAAAACGCCTGAGGGAATTGAACCCAGAAAAACCCGTCTACGCAGTCATTACAGATATAGGTGCATCAGGTGCTTACTATATAGCTGCTGCTGCCGATTCAATTTATGCTGATAAGGCTAGCCTGGTGGGCTCTATTGGAGTGGTTGCTGGTGGTTTTGGCTTTGTGGATCTGATGGAAAAGGTTGGTGTGGAACGTCGTTTGTACACAGCCGGGGAGCATAAAGCGTTTCTAGACCCATTCTCTCCGAGCAATAGTAGCGAAAAAGAGTTTTGGCAGAGTGTGCTGAATACCACGCACAAGCAGTTTATTGATCAGGTGAAGAAGGGGCGCGGTGATCGTCTTAAAGATGACCCTAAACTATTTAGTGGGCTAGTTTGGACAGGCGAGCAGGCGGTTGAGCTGGGCTTGGTTGATGGTCTGGGCAGTTCCAGTTATGTGGCTCGTGAGGTGATCAAAGTTGAAAAGCTGGTTGATTACACACCTAAGCCAGAACCTTGGAAGCAGATTGTAGATGAGCTTGGTGTAAGCTTTGCTAAAGCGATGAGTACGCAACTGGGGATGGGACAGAGTTCTCCTTTGCGTTGATTGCGGTTGTTTTCTTTGGGGACAGACTAAAGTCTGTCCCCAAAGCCTTAATGCTTTTTAAAGAACATTTAATCCTTCGTTCTCTAACATCCGGACCAGCCTAATTAGTGGCAGTCCAATCAATGTATTAGGGTCTTCACCTTCCAGTTTCTCAAAAAGCACAATGCCTAGCGCTTCTGATTTGAAGCTTCCTGCACAGTTATAAGGTGTTTCTGCTTTAAGGTAGTTCTCAATCATCTCTTCAGTAAGATTTCTGAACACGACTTTAAATGGCACAACTTCTGTTTGCGCCTGACCCGTCTCAGAATTAACCAGAGATAGCCCAGTCAAAAAAGTAACAGTATGTCCCGATAGCTTCTTGAGCTGAGCTACTGCATTCTCATGGGTATGAGGCTTACCTAGAATTTCATTGCCTAATACAGCAACCTGATCTGAACCGATAATTAAGCTAGATGGTTCTGACTGGGCAATTTTTTGTGCTTTTGCTTCTGCTAAGCGGGCAACCAATGCTTCGGGTGATTCATTATCTAGTGCGGACTCATCTATGTCCGGAGAAATACAGCTATATTCAATCTGTAATTTGTCCAGAATCTGGCGACGAAATGGGGAGCTGGATGCTAAAATCAGGTTTCTCATATGGATTTCTTGCTGTGAAATTGGCGAGGTCAGAATATTAACGATTTTATTACGTTTTTAAAGCCCAAATCCTTTGACAGATGGGGTTTCGGGCCCTAGAATTGCGCGCTTATGTCAAACGGTCCATTACCTATTAGAGTAGACCCGCGAAAACTTGCTGAGCGGGAAGTACGAATTGCAGGCGACGCTGCGTTAAACAGTATGCCAAATCTTTGTCAGGCGTTAGTCGATAAAGAGGGGGCTGTACGTGTTGAACTTCAGTTTGCAGTAGATGAGCAACGCATTCGTACCATAACAGGTCACGCAGAAGGTCATGTGAGAATGACTTGTCAGCGTTGCCTGGAACCAGTGAAGGTTGCCGTAGAGGCAGATTTTAATCTTGGCATTGCTGCCAGTGAGGAAGCTGCAAAGCAGTTACCTCGCAGTTATGACCCTCTGATTGTTGAGGGTGAAGAGATTGAGTTACTGCCTGTGATCGAAGAGGAGTTGATCCTGAGTCTTCCTCATGATGCTTATCATGATGATTGCTCTATCGAAACCTCTTTTGGCGATGCAGAGGCAGTGGCAGAAGACACCGATAAACCGAATCCATTTAGTGTGTTGGCTCAACTAAAAGCCAACAACAAATAGAAAGAACCAGGAGCTATTTAGTCATGGCAGTTCAGAAAAGTAAGAAGTCTCGTTCCCGTCGCGATATGCGTCGTTCCCACGATGCGCTGGGTAACCCGACTCTGTCTGTAGAAGAAACTACCGGTGAAACTCACCGTCGTCACCACGTATCTGCTGACGGTTTTTACCGTGGTAAGCAGGTAATCAACAAGCAGGATGACGAATAAGCTTGTCAGACTACTTAACCATTGCAGTTGATGTGATGGGCGGGGACTTCGGTCCCCGCGTTACTATTCCCGCAACACTCGACGCACTTAAGCGTTACCCTCATCTTTCGGCCAAGCTCGTTGGTCATCAAGAAGCGATCTCACCATACCTTAATCGACTAAATGCAGATATTGCCTGTCGCGTCGAAGTTGTACATGCGCCGGATACTATCTCAATGGCAGATAAGCCCTCGCAAGCTTTGCGAAATGGTAAACAGTCATCGATGTACAAAGCGCTAGAATTGGTTTCTGAGCATAAAGCACAGGCTTGTATCAGTGCCGGTAATACTGGTGCGCTTATGGTATTGGGGCGTTTTATTCTGCGTACTCTGCCAGGCATTGATCGTCCAGCTATTATCTCCTCTGTCCCTACAGTTAATAAGCATTGCTATATGCTTGATCTGGGAGCAAATGTGGATTGCAGTGCAGAACATCTTTTGCAGTTTGCGATTATGGGTTCGGTTATGGCGGCTGCGGTGGATGAGCTAGAGGAGCCTCGTGTTGGCTTGTTGAATATTGGTCAGGAAGAGGTTAAGGGTAACGAGCAGGTTAAGCTTGCATCACGCTTGATCGAAGAGCGTGGCGGTCTTAACTATATAGGCTACGTGGAAGGTGATGACCTTTATGCTGGAAGAGCTGATGTGGTTGTTTGTGATGGTTTTGTCGGCAATATTGCTCTAAAAAGCAGCGAGGGTCTGGCGCGCTTGATTAGTCGCAAATTCCAGGCAAGTTTCAAAAAAGGGATCTATCGTCGCTTATTGGCACTGATTGCCAGCCCTGTATTAAATGAGCTCAAACGGCAGATGGATCCGTCTCGTCGTAATGGCGCTAGCCTGCTGGGCCTACAGGGTATTGTTATAAAAAGTCACGGTTCTGCAAACAGAAAATGTTTCGGATACGCGCTTGATCAGGCTGTTGCAGAGATTGAACAAGATGTTCCTCGCAAAATTTGCCATGAAATCGAGCATAAGCTGTCCTGAAACGCCCGCCCGCAGTTTTAATTACCTGCGAATACTGTAAACTACGCCCAATTCGCCTGACAATTTCGGGCATAGTTCAAAATTGACGATTTGAGGAAGTCATGTCGCAAACTCTTGCTTTTGTCTTTCCAGGACAGGGTTCCCAGCAAGTGGGAATGCTCTCGGAACTGGCAGAATCTCACCCGGTTATTAAAAACACTTTCGCTGAAGCATCTGAAGTTCTTGGTTATGACCTTTGGGCGCTTGTTCAAAATGGTCCTGCAGAGGATCTAAATCAGACCGATAAAACTCAGCCTGCGCTGCTAACCTCTGGTGTAGCACTTTGGCGTCTGTGGCAGGAGCAAGGCGGATCTAAGCCTGCTTTGGTTTCTGGTCATAGCTTGGGTGAATATACAGCGTTGGTTTGTGCGGGTGCGATCAGTTTTGCTGACGGTGTTAATCTGGTGAAACTGCGTGGCGAGTTTATGCAGCAGGCTGTTCCTGCTGGTACAGGTGCTATGGCAGCTATTCTGGGCTTGGATGACGCTGGTATCGAGCAGGCATGTAAAGATGCAGAGCAGGGCGATGTGGTATCTCCAGTAAACTACAACTGCCCAGGTCAGATCGTTATCGCTGGTCAGAAAGAAGCGGTAGATCGTGCTATTGAAAACTGTAAGGCGGCTGGTGCAAAGAGGGCTATCCCTCTACCTGTGAGTGTTCCATCTCACTGTGCATTGATGAAGCCAGCAGCAGAAAAAATGGCTGAAGAGCTGGCTAAGATCGACATTTCGCTGCCGGAAATTCCAGTTGTTCAGAACGTTACAGCAGCGGTACCAACTTCGGTTGAAGAGCTTAAAGAAAACCTGCTGGCACAGTTATACAGCCCGGTTCTGTGGACTAAAAGTGTGCAGGACATGGTAGAGCAAGGCATTGAAAGCACCGTAGAGTGCGGCCCAGGCAAAGTACTGTCTGGATTGAATAAGAAAGTCCATAAACCTCTGAGCGTAGCAGCAATTGGTGATGCGGCGGGCCTTGAAAAGGCGCTGGGTCAGTAATTGCCAGGCAAGGGAAATCGGAATGAGTATTGAAGGTAAAGTCGCACTGGTCACTGGTGCAACCCGAGGCATTGGTAAAGCCATTGCTCAGGAGCTTGGTAAGCAGGGTGCTGTTGTTGTTGGCACAGCTACTAGCGAAAATGGTGCTGCATCAATCAGCGCCTATCTTGAAGAGTCAGGCATTAAAGGTACTGGTCTGGTACTGGATGTTTCTGATGCGGATTCTGTTGCGGATGTACTGAAAGCGGTTCAGTCTGATTTTGGTACAGTGGAAGTGTTGGTTAACAACGCTGGCATTACACGCGATAACATCCTGATGCGTATGAAGGATGATGAGTGGGATTCGGTAATCAACACTAACCTGAACTCTGTTTATCGTCTGGTTAAAGGTTGCCTGCGCGGCATGACTAAGGCTCGTTGGGGTCGTATCATCAGCGTGAGCTCCGTGGTTGCTTCTATGGGTAATGCGGGCCAAGCAAACTATGCTGCGGCTAAATCCGGTATGGAAGGCTTTACGCGTGCGTTAGCGCGAGAAGTAGGCTCCCGCAATATTACGGTTAACTGCGTAGCACCTGGTTTTATCGACACAGATATGACCAGTGGCCTTGCAGATGAGCACAAAGAAGCACTTAAATCACAGATCCCTATGAACCGTTTGGGTCAGCCGGAAGAGATCGCTGCAGTTGTTGGTTTCTTGGCCAGTCAAGGTGGTGGTTACGTGACGGGTGAGTCGATTCAGGTCAATGGTGGCATGTATATGGGGTAAACATGCCGACGGGAGTAAGTCGCTGATTTCTAAGCACTAATTTTTAGTGGGACTTCAGTGGGACTTCAGTGGGACAACCCATAGACAAAAAGAAGGCCAGCTTTGCTAATTTGAGAGGGTGAATTCACTCCCAAATCGGCAGGCTGGCCTTTTGTTTTTTGCTCTGTCAGGTGTATTGGTTGGTACAGATCAGCAGGCTAATTAAATGGCCTCCAGCGGGCTTTTGGTGCTTATGACTCCGCTGGTCATTACGTGCGTATAAATCTGAGTAGTACGGACATCCTCATGCCCAAGAAGCTCCTGCACAGTTCTGATATCTGTTCCGTTCTCAAGTAGGTGAGTGGCAAAACTATGCCGAAGGGCGTGGGATTTAAAATCTTTATTGATTCCTGCTTTTTTCTTGGCAGCTCTTAGCGCCTTAGCAACAGCTGAATCGTGAATATGGTGTCGACGGACAATACCGGTGTACGGCTCTGGTCCTGGCTTGCTGGCAGGGAATACAAATTGCCATGCAAGTTCTTTAGCTGCGTTAGGGAATTTTTTAGCTAGGGCGTTAGGCATATAAACTTCACCAACACCATTTTCTAAGTCTTCGTCGTGTAACCGATCAACCACATCGACTTGATGCTTTAAGGTGTTAAGCAGAGAAGGTGGCATCATTACTGTTCTGTCTTTGTTGCCTTTTCCCGACCTGATAGTGATAACCTGACGGTCAAAATCTAGGTCCTTAACTCTTATATTCAGCGCCTCGTTCAGCCTTAAGCCGCAGCCATACAATAGGCTGCAGATAGTGTGATGCATTCCGGTTATGTTATTCAGTAGGCGTTTTACTTCATCCTGAGATAGCACTACTGGTAGTTTCTTAGCTCTCGTGGATTTAGGAAAAGGCCCAAGCTCTCCCAGCTCCTGTTTTAATATTTCCTTGTATAGAAAAGAGATCGCATTAAGTGCTAGTTTTTGTGTGCTGTGGCTGTTGTTCAGGTCGCGAACCAGATGGGTTAGAAATCCTACGACCTTGTCTTGGCTAGTTCCTGCAGGGTTGCGCACGCAGAAGTCTATATAACGAACAATCCAGCCTCGATAAGAGCGCTCAGAACGATGAGAATAGCCTTTAAACCTCATCGTATTACTTAGTGCCTCAAGTACTGTTTGCTTATTCATCATCTCTATCCCTTGCGTGCATATAAGACCGTATGGCCTACTAACCCAGTGTTATGCCAGCAGGCTCAGATCGTACCCGGACTTTACAAAAGCCTTGAGCTTCTTATCGTTGCACCCGCAGCCAACGTATGTGTAAATCTTTCTCAGCTCATCAGGCGTAAAGCTAGTGCCTAAGAACTTGTTCATGGCGTTTCTAATCCTTACTTGCCACCAGTCACTAACCCCTTTATGAGATGGGCGAGATAGCCAAGATATGACCTTGCAGCGTAATTCAAACTCGCTTTCAATATCATCAATGCGGAAGTAGATATTGTTTTTTGGCTCAACAATTAGCTCGTCATTTTTGTATACAAAGGCTTTAGGAAATGATTCTTTCAGCTTCTCAATACAATCTTGAATTTCGTTTTTCATAATTCGCCTCGCAGGCATAACAAATATTTAAAAGTGGATGCTCCCTGCGGGTCGCACCCGTTAAAAAGTGGGTTAGTGGCAAGTTCCAAAGTGGAACGAACCACATGGCAGTCGGGTTAAATACCCTCATGCCTTTTGAGGTATTCTGTAACTTCACTTTCTCGAACATGGGCAGGCTGAACGTGAATGCTGAAGCAGCCAGCCAATTCCTGCCATTTTCCGGACTGTATAATCTGGGCTGCTTTCTGTTTTGCTGATATTAGGTCGGACTCTTCATAGAAACGGTACGTTTTCAGTCCGTCTGTAACTGCCCATAGCTTTACTTTTGATTCAGTCTCCAGCTGCTCCAGTTTTTCAGAAATAAGTTGCTGGGCGACCTGTAGCTGTGATTTATCCAGCTGCTCAATAATCTTTCTAACTTTCATTACTCATACTTCCTTAACTATTTTCAGCCAGGTCCACTTTTACCCAGTCATGCCCGCGTGCGTCTTTGTAGATTGCGGTGGTGCTTTCCTGTGAGTGGCCTAGCAGTTTCTGTATATCAATTCCTTGCTTATCGTACTCTCGGGCCGCTAAAGAGCGGATTTCGTGAAAAGTAGGAGGGTTATGCTCCCCCCAGTCAGGCTTCACCGCCTTGATAGCGTCTGCAAAGTTGTACGAGAACGTGTCAGGGTCGATTTCGCCGCCTGCTTTTGTCTTGCCTATGGATTTAGAGTGGTGGAAAAGGTGACGGCTTAAGGTGCGGTCACGGCATAGGTTGATTACATCTCTTACGCTGTAACCGATAGAGTCCAGGTGGAGGTCAAGCGGGATGGCTACCTTCTTTCCTGTTTTACCCTGGATAACGCCTATGTACTCATCATCATCGAATTTGCGTATGTCGTTAAATTGGCAGGCAGCGATATCAGATCGGCGCTGACCGGTCGCAATAGCGAATAGCATGGCTTTCCACATATAAGGTTGCTGATTCTGCTTTGACCACTCTAGAGCTTTGTTAAATACATCTAGGAGTAGGCGAGCGCGTTTCGTTTTTCGTGTTATAGGCTTGGTATGCTGGGCTGGGTTGCCTTTATCAGATGCCAGCACGCCTTCACTGATTGCCTCTGCGCAGATATCGATTAGGGTAGAGCGGATCATTACCGCCATGCCTGCCTTTTCATGAGCCAGAAAATCTTCTTTCAAGTACTGGGTGAAATCATAGGTTGTCAGCTGGTGGATCCGCTTACCTTTGAATTTCTTTTTAACTCGCTTAACTCTGTTAACTATCTGTTTATGGGTATAGGGCTTAATTAAACCGGCTTCTAAGCGCTGTTTCTGGATTAATAGATATTCGTCACACCATGCATCCCACGTCATTCCTGTGCCATTAGGAGCGCCCGACAGGATGAGCTCGGCTTCTTGATCGAGTATCTGTTGAGCAATTACGGCGTTAGCCTGGCGAGCAATTCTTTCGGCGTCAGCTTTGTTGCCTTTACCAACGGTTGTGGTCTTCCTTGTTAATACGTTCATATACCTGTAGCGAACCTTGCCATTGGGCATGGTCTCGGCTCTAAGGTTAGGCACGTCCGTTTGCTTATTAACGCGTGGTCTAGGCGACATGGCCAGTTATCTCCAATACAGCCGGGTCTAGGTCAGAAATATCTATGCCTGTAGAGCTGGACTTCATTGCTGCAGCTTTTTTAAGCATTTCCAGCCTGGACCGGCTTCGGGTTTCTTTGAGAGTCGCATTCTCATCTACCATGTAGCAGCCTGCCACTATTTCAGGCTCAGGACTAAACCGGCCCTCACGTGCGTATTTGCGCAGCGTGTTAGCGGTTACTGGTTTTGAGTAATGGCGTTCCCACCATTCCATTAATGGTATTTTCATAATAGAAACCTAATTCTTTAATGCTCTATCAGTTGCGTGCATATAAGACCGTATGGCCTACTAACCCAGTGTTATTTGGTCGCTACTCTGGGCAAGCAGCCCACCATGATGTAGTTTTGAATTGCCCTGGCGGGTTCTTCATATCAAAAAACTCCTGATCCCCTTTGGCGTTTGATTCCTTAGTCATTCCAGAAGGGGCATCTTTGATATAAACCTCTTTTTTCTTAAAGCC
This sequence comes from Neptuniibacter sp., assembly GCF_024231755.1. Classification (GTDB taxonomy): domain Bacteria; phylum Pseudomonadota; class Gammaproteobacteria; order Pseudomonadales; family Balneatricaceae; genus Neptuniibacter. Next base: position 13,146 of record NZ_JAAEQH010000120.1, on the reverse strand, counting down.
CATCTCAATCAATTCAGCTTCTGATTTCTCGCTCCAACAAAACGCAATTTGGTATCCCATATCACTATCTCCTGCGCTAAAAGATGCGCCACTTCTCATCTGGATAATCATCGTTACACTCATGATTAGCCGGCTTGTCGAACTCTCTGCAGCAGCCCATGCAGAACCAGTTTTGATCATCTGGGAATCGCTGCTCTATTGTTTCCGCTGTCTCAAGATCCATATCAGGAATTGAGGCTAGTTGTACGTCTGGCATTCCCATCTCCCACGCCAAATAACAAGGCGCTTAATCATGGACGCTGAAAGCGCCCGTTAGCTTTGGGTTATTCGTCAGTTGCAGTCACATTCCGTGATAGGCATGTCACAGTCGCCGCAGCACCGCTCACGATTTTGGTAATCTGTCTTCCTGTAGTCTGGGAATAGATGATTGTTGTGGTGCAGATATTCAGGAATGGTGAAAAGCTTATTTGTGAAGCTTTTACCTATGTGCTCATCATCAATATCACCACCCTCTAGCATTAGGTGCTTGGCTGCTAAAACATCGCCCAGTTCTTTTTCCAGCCAATTCCTGTTGCTTGGGCCTCCGTTAGGGTGGCGGCTATCAAAGCCGTGACGTTGAATCTTTCCAATCGCCTGAATTACTTCTGCGCACTCTTCAGCAAGTATGCTAAGGCGCTCTGCTTCGGCTGGTGTTAGCTTGTTAAAATGTCCCATTCATCACCTCCAACGAATAACAAATATTTAAAAGTGGATGCCTTCGGCACCCGTTAAAAACTGGGTTAAATCTTTCTGCAGCCCATATGTTTACCCTCAGCGTTAAGCCTCCACTTTCTACGCTTAGGTAATAACACCCTGTGGCTGAATCAAAGTGCGGCTTCATTCCGCTACGCGTCGCTCCATCGGTGTCGTCTCTTGGAGCAAATTCGCCTATTGCCGCTATCAGGAAATACCCAATCACAAGCCACACGAGAAGGCGCTTCATTGCATTCATGATGCCTTTCTCTATCGCTTTGGCGGCATTCGCTATTTGTTGCTGCTGGTGGTTCATAGCATCTCAACCGTTACAGCAGGGTAGAGCGTAGAGCCCTGTGCTAACGCCGCAGCTTTTGCCTTATCAGCACCCCGGTTGGTTGTTACATACAGCAGGCCCTTATACTTGCGGCGGCTAAACACTTTGAACTGATAACGGTTCATGCTGTTCCCTCTAAGCTGCTGTGCTTTTGAGCTTTGCTAATTCCATCGAGTAGTCAGCAAATTTGATTTCGTTGAATACGTTCCGCATCTTGTCGATCGCATCCAGAAAAGCCTAGTCGGGCAGTTCTATTAAGCGGGCTAGCTGGACACAGTAATAGACGTCCTTATGTGAAGATTTCAGCGATAGGTCGCTTTTAAGAACCCGTCGAACAACCTTTGTTTTGAAAGCGCGTTGTTTTGCTTTCTTCTCTTCTAGATCCGCTTTACGGGTGACGTATCGCATAAGTTCGGGCTCTTCTGTCATTTCAAGCCCTGCTATAACAACCGCATCGCTGATGGTTCTTACGAAGCGGTGTGCCGTGTCTACGCCTATCTCTGCCATAACCTGTTACACCTGGAGCAATTTCTTTAGTAAAGCTGGGTCGCTCTCTCTGAGCTTGTCAGCGTTGTGAATGAGTAGGGTGGTTACTTCTTGCCACTCTTCGCATTCATTGAATTCAGTAAGGCGCTCTAGAGCTTCTTCAGTCCCCCGGTACATGGTGAACTTGTAATCTTTAGCGCCTACGGCCTTGCGGTGCTCACGTTCGCGTTCACGCTTAGCCTGCTGGCGTTCGCGTGCTTTGCGGCGTTTACGCTCCTCTGGGGTTTCGGTTGTCGCGTCGGCCATCCCTACACCCTCGCTGGCATGATGTAGGCTTTGGCGGTGTGAAACGGACTTATAATGTCTGCTTCAATGACGCTGTGTTGGTCCCGGAAACTGAATTTAACAACCGGGGAGCGGCAGCCCATCGCTTTGGCTATGTTGCCAACCAGGCCCATATACTCAGCGTTAACCCCTATGTCAGAGATCGGTTGCGGGTCTGTTTTGGGTATAACTCGGTCTAGTTCTGGATACTTACCTTCGAGGACATCAAAGAATCTTCGAACAGGTCGCCTTTTGGCCTTAGATATCTCCAGCTCATGACCCGAGCTGTCTTCAAACGAGAGGTAGCCAGATTCTTTATCTACGAAGTGAAGAACTGCTGTTTCAGCTCTGGCAGGTATTTTCCCGTCGATGGCGATGGTTATATCGCTACTCAGGCCTTTCATGGTTTCGTCTTTGCCTCGATAAAGGCAGTGGCCGTTTGTAGCATTGATATAGCCGTCTTTGGTTAACTGGATCCCATTGAGGTAGTAGCGAACATCGTTAATGCCTTGCATAAACATCGCCGCTCTAAGAAAAGCTGCTTTTACTTTTACTGTTTTCACGTCAAATATCCCCTAGTCCATTATCAGGCTGCGGTAGCTTGAGCGCGTTTCAACATGGCTATCTCAGCTTCTTGGCGCTGGAGCTGGGCGTTACGTTCCCAGACCCGGTCCACATCGTATCGGCGACCCTTAGTTTTAAGCTGGTGGATGGTTTGCTCTATACGAACTGAACACCCTTTGCCTGAATTAAGATGCGCTTCCAGCAGGGCTATATCAGCTGCTATGGCGTTTTGAATTGCGTTATCTAGGTTGACTGGTGCTGCTCTTCCAGCGGCACAGGCTCTAGCGATCGCTTCTTCAGATAGCTCTTTAAACTGCACGTTGTCTTCTGCTCTTGCGTGTTGCACTTTGGTTCTCCTGTTAATCGAGGCGTAGATTCCCTTTCATTCCCGAATAGGGGTCAGTCTCGCCATCTTTAATTCGTTTTTTCAGGTTCATAATTGAGAAGTCCTTCTTTCGGCCTTCATCGAGTAGAACCTGGCAGGCTTCGTATTTACTTAGTGGTTCTCCTGTTTCTGCAGAAAGCCTTCCTGTACCTTCGCAAACTAAGCAATCAAGCCAACGGAATATGTGTTCTGTTCTTCCTAATCCTTTGCAGGCTTCGCATTCAACGGCTGCCGGTGGTGTATATTTCGGCATTAGCACTCCGCTATAGGTTGTAAATTTGTCCGATCATCTTCTGATGCGGAGCTATAGGCTGCAGCTGCTGCATTGTGTTGCTGCGCCTTCTGAATGCTGAGTGAGGTGTTGGTGCCTCGGCGTATGTAACGGATGCCTTTTCCGCCATTCATGGATACAAGCTCTGCCACATCTTCTGTAAATAGATCGCCGAACAGGGCAGGAGAGTTGCTCTGGCGGTTGCTTATCAGCTTTGATGCGATCGTCGCTAATGTGCTTTGAGTACTCATGGTTAAATCACCTCTATCCAAGGGCTTATGGCTTCAGCCACGTTGTCATTCTTTAGCCAGGCCAGCGTTGCTACGGTGGCGGTGCATGCAAGCCAAGCAAGCAGAAGGGCGGCACCGATAAGCAGGCAAGCAACAATCCCTATAAACAGGCTGGTAAGCAGGCTAGGCATACAAAACACCTTTCTCACCGGCTAGTGCGTGGGTGCTGCAGGCTATGGCGTTCTCTTCGCAGGTCTGGTGGCCGAGCGCCGTGATGGTCTCGGAGATGTCTGACCAGCAGTGGAGTTCAACTTCTTCCATAGCGTCTGGCGATAAATCGACAACAGGGCAGGTGTAGAGAACCAGAAGGTCAGCAGGATCCTCGCGGTATTCGTAGATAACTCGTAGTTCGATATCTACTCCGTGCTGCCTCAGTGTGTAATCCGTTTTACAAAACATACTCAGTCCCTCTACCTAGGCTGTTAATCCGGATGCTCGCGCTTGTTCTTGTTCGTACCCTGAACATCTCGCTTGCTTGCCTATCTGTTAGCCCGCCTGTAATGCAGATAATCAGGCAAAGGCTTACAAAGCCTTCTCTAATGGCATGTACTGCTACTTCTGTTTTGTTATCTGCCTGAAGCTTGTATCTAACGCGCTTTGCCATGGAACGAACGCTGTGCGGCGTTATGCCCATCTCTCTGGCGATTTCCTTGTCAGATTCACCCTTAACAACGTGCTGGACGTATTCCTGTTCCCTGGGGGCTAAGTGAATATTCATAAAATGGAACCCAATGTTCTAATTTAGATTAATAATAGAACCATAAATTCCATATGTAAATAGAAAACAGAACAAATAGTTCCATTTGAGAGAAATTCTTAATTTTCATAAAGGGTATTTAAGAGCAGGCGGAGGGCTGGTAAGCTTCATGGAATAAAGGATTGAGCGGGGAAGCAAAGCAATCAGACTGCTTAATACGTAATCATGGATAAACAGGGATTATTTGATGTCAAAGAAACTAGTTATCGAAACAGTTAAGGACCAAGGACAGGCTGCCGAACTGGGCTTTAAAAAAGGTGATATTCTAAAGTCGTACAACGGAATGCCAGTAGAGACCAATAGAGATCTGTCGGTCAGTGTAGGGAAAGCAAAATCCCAGGGAAAAGAGAAGGTCACAGCTACAATCGTTCGCGGTGATGAGATACTGGATTTTGAGATAACAACATCCTCACCACTAGATTTGACCTGCAATGAAGAGGTCGCCAACTCCGCTAAAGCCAAAGTCATTATTCCTCAAGAGGTGGTTGTTACCGACATCTCAATGAGTTTTATGTCTATGGTTTTCTTTATGGTCAAATGGTCGCTGGCCTCTATACCGGCTGTAGCTATCCTGATGTTTATTTACGCGGTTTTGATAAAGTTTATATTTTAATATCAGATCCCTACTGTATAGGAATACATAATACTTAGGTCTTATATTGAGGCCTTGTACTTACAAGCAAGGCTTTAATTTCCTAAACTGTCGGCTAGATACCTTCTTGAGGTATTTTTATTGCAATGGGTTTATTAGGTAAATACAAATGACGATAGCGGCTGTGCAGAGCCTGGAAGCCTCTAGTAGTGCTTCAAAAGGTGCAATCAGTTACATAGAGCTTGCTCAGTTATCTGCTGCGACTGTCTTTTACCGTGGTCTGGCACTGGTTATGTGCAAGGTTGCGTCTCGTGTTGCTACTAAAACCCTTAAAGCAATTAAGACAGTTCCGCATGACGAGATCATTGATCCATCAGGCGAACTTATTGAGGCGCTGCAGAGCATAGAAAGAAATACTTATCGCCTCTATACCTCAAGAAAAGAAAACAATAGAAAAGGCTTCTTAGGCTCATGTCTAGATAAGGAGCTCGTAGCGCTGAACCATCTTCAGAGCGAAACTATTGTTTGGATTAATGAGCATAATGCAGATGCTACCGGGCTATCAGAAGACGGTCCGCATGAAAGCGTGGATGATTTTATAAAGTCATTAGCATGACTGTCGTAGGAAGCGGCGGAGTAGCGATTAAGAAGATCCATAGAACCAAGAAGTTCGAAAAGGATTTTAAGAAACTCTCCTCACATTATAAAGAGCTTTTTGCCAACAAGCTCAGAGACCTTCTAAAGAACCCGAGACCACCCGGACTTAAGTTTGAGAAGCTTAAAGGATATCGTCGGCCAGACATATTCACGATTCACCTAGATGGGAATTATAAGGCTTCCTTTGAAATAGAAGGGGATATGGTTATTTTCCGCACCGTAGGGCCTCACGATAAAATCGATCGATCGCCTTAAGCTGGTGGTTAGCTATGTGCCATTTGTAGCGCTTGCTTAGTGAGCGGCAGCGCGAGCAAGGATATCAAAGTATTCTTTGGACTCGGTTGCACTTTCCAGATTAAAAAGCAGCTCGGTATGATCTTCCAGGATGCTCAGAGCCTGCTTTACGGGTTCTGAGTTTCTTTTTGCGGAATAGAGCACGTATTTGGCTGTATTATCTCCAAAACTCCGTGTTGCCATGTCAAGCTTGACTGCATCTAGCGCTGCCTCTTGCAGCTTGCTGGTCTGAGCCTTTACGTTGAAGTCTATCGTTTGCGTAATATGCATAACTGAGTTTTTAAGCGCAAAATCTGCTTTGAGCCCTGTTTTGTCATCAATAGGGTACTGAGCTACTACCAGATGCTCGTTAATATCTCCAGACTCAGCCAGTAACCCTCGCTCCATGAATTCATTCTTCACAGTTGTTGTGATGCGTCGAATTTTCGCCTTTTCGCGCAGTGTGACCGGGGTTACAAGTAGCTTTAGTAGCTCACCTACTTTAGCGTGATACAGATCGGGATCATCGAGCCTGAACTCAGCAAACTCTGAGCATCGAATATTATCCTGGCTGGCAAACAGAATGGCGGATTCTCTTTCTTGAATAGAGGTTGAGCACTCTGCGAATGATATTAGTCCTTCAACAGCCTCGTTGATAAAATCAGCGCTATAGCGGCTATCTAATGCAGCGGCTTTGCGCATTTTATCGGGCATATGGATATTAATGCGTCCATCAGGGCATACAACACAAATGCCAACATTGACGATTTCGCCCCTGATTTTATCGGGGCAGACCCGAAGCACTGTGTAACGATACCAAGTTGCCATTTGTAAACCCTAGCTTAATTGCATCTATCCTTTCTTTGAAGGAAGTGGATCCCCACCATTCTATAATGCGAAGCTTGCGGTCTTCACTACACCATTCGTCGGGAGACTTGCGAAGTATATACCGAAGCTTGTTTGGGGTTAAGTTATCAAGCTTTTCTAGTGTATCAAAAAGAGTCTTTCCGCTTAATCCGCCCAAGCAATTTGGAGACCAAATAAAATGCGCCGCTTTCCATGTGTTTGATGGATCGTTGTTAGTTGGATGCGGTGGTGATAGGTAATAAAAGGGTAGTCGGGTAGGCGAGAAATCGCCAGTTCGGTCAATAGGGCAGTTCAGGCTGGTCCAGCTGCGACCAAAGTCCATCGCCATTAATGCTTTTTGACCGCCAACATCTTTAACCAGGTAATTATCTTTGTGGCGATCTTCATTGTGGACAAATAGGTCCAGCACATAAATTGTTGTTAGCTTCTGGATATAGACATCTATGGCTTCTGGGGCAATCTGTTGTTTAATTATTTCAGTTAAAATAGCAATAATGCCGTTATCAACCACGCCGCCCTCAAAGGCAGACCCAAAAGCATATTGGCCGTTTTTGTCGAGCAAAAGATTATATTGGGGCACTGCCACACCGCAGTGTCGCGCAAGTTCATAGCAGAACAGTTCATCAAAAGGTGCAAAAGGGTAGTCTGGGTTATCGGAGGTTGTTTTTACAGCATATTTATTTGAGTCGGTGCCTATGCAGTAAGCCTTGCAATCTGCTGATTTGTCAAGTTTTGGTACTGTATAAGCTATTTCAATTGGCAGCAGTTCCATTGTGCCTTCCATCAGCACTACTCCTTACTTCTGAAATCTATCCGCAATACTTTTAAGCAGGGTAAGATCATCTTCTGTTAAGCGCCCTTGGTTAGCCGCTTCTGCAATTTGTTCGATAATCGACTGTGAGCGAGGGGTTGCCATATCCATAAGGGCCTGAAGCTCTGGCGATGTGTTATCTAATACAGAGGAGCTCTCAACGCCGCCCATGAGGAAGTCGCGATCTGTTTCTAATAATTCACATAGCGCAGGTATTCTCTTGGTCTCACAGAAGCTTTCTCCTCGGCACCATTTTTCAACCGATTTATAAGAGAGCTTCTCGTTAGTATGCTTGACGTAAGCTTTGGCGAATGCGCTGCAATTAGGCACAGTGGTGCCAGAAAGGTCGCCACGCCCGCTTCTCTTGTAGCCCGCCTGCATGATTAATCCAGATATGCGATCACCAAACAGTTGCTTTTCTTCTTCTGACCTTTCCATGAATTATTCCGCAGAACTTAGAGTTCCATAGTTGCATACAAAAATAGAACTATCAGCTCTTTACATATAGAATATGTGGTTCTATTATGTGTGAAAATCATTGTTGGATAAGCCGATGAGTACTAAATCTGAGCTAATTAAGAAAGCGATCAATGCTGCTGGTGGAGTTGAGGCTGTATCTAAGCATTTTGATCTAGGTGAACGAGCTGTAAGGAAGTGGTGGCAGGTTGAAAAAGTGCCAGATTCGCATACTGCTGAACTTTGTAAGCTTGGAAATTTTGAAGTCGCGCCCCATCAGTTGAATCCACAGTCGTTTCCTGAATATTTAACAGCATAGCTCTCGCAGCTATTTTTTTTAGCCCATTGAGGTGCCTGTTGATTCATACAGGTAAAAACTGAATCACAACATTGCTCTTGTCATCCTGTCTGTTAACGCAGATTTACCCCGGTTGCTCGGGGGCTTTTTTAAGGGCTTTCAATGAAAGCCTTTAAAGAAGCAAGGCCAGAAGTAGAGTAGTACAGCGCTATCTGTTCGCCATGCTTGTTTTGTTAGCGGTGCGCTTTAGCCGGGGTTTCAATTCCCATGGTTAAGGTTCTCCAAGCACCCGTTAAGCCCACTTCCTACGGCAATGCCGGGGGCACGTAAAAGCGCAGGCAAGTGAATAAGCAGTAGCCCAAGGTAAGGTGATGACCTTGAACGCCAGAATACCTCCCGCTGGTGGGCGAAATGGGAGGCAAACTTGAGCCCCTTAATTGGGGTTTTGGCGGTAAACAACAAAGGTAATTGATAGTTATGGCAAGCGACAAGATTAAAGACCTGACACAGCAACAGATGACGATCCTAGAGCGAGTGGTTCAGGGTAAAACGAATTACGTGATCGCTTGTGACCTTGGGATTTCTGAAAGAACGGTTAAGTGCCACGTAAACAAGATACACGAGCATCTTGGTGTACATAACCGGACAGCGGCTGCCGTTGCTTATTTGAAATATCTAAACCCTGGGATGAAGACTAACGCGCTCGGAATGTAAGCCTTGAGTGACACGTCACAAATCTGAGTAATTAGGGAAGCGTGACAGGTCACAGAGAAGAAAGAGGGCCCCCGGAATCTTGCTGGATGTACAGGGGCTATCAAAACAAAACCCGCCTCAAACGCTGTTGACGCAGCATCGGCGGGTAATGAAACGATGAGGTAATTATGAACGACATGGTTAAGCAATTCAATAATCATCCACTCACAATGAGCAGTCGAGAGATTGCGGAAGTTGTTGATTCAAGGCATCCAGATGTATGTCGAACAATTGAGCGACTGATTGATAAAGGCGCTATAGCCAGGTACACGCCAACGGCGTACACCCACCCCCAGAATAAGCAAACATATCAGCAGTTCCATATTAACAAGCGTGACAGTTATGTGGTTGTTGCTCAGCTATCACCTGAATTCACAGCAAGACTAGTGGATCGCTGGCAAGAGCTTGAAGGTAGGAATGCCGTATCGATACCTCAGACTTTGCCAGAGGCACTGCGACTAGCAGCAGACCTAGCGGACCAGGTTGAAGAGCAGCAAAAGCTAATCAAAGAGCAGAAGCCTGCAGTTGAGTTTGTCGAGCGGTACGTTGAAACCCGTTCTACTAAGAGTATGCGTGAAGTAGCTAAGGTTCTTGGTGTCAAAGAACGTGATTTTATTACCCAGATGGAGATTGAAAAGATCCTATTTAGACAGTCAGGAAACCTTTTGCCTTTCGCGAGCTACCAGCACAAGGGGTACTTCACTGTTAAAACAGGTGAGTCCAATGGCTATGCGTACCAGCAAACTCGTTTCACCCCTGAAGGCATTGCCTGGATAAGTAAACGCATGGGCTTAATTAAGGATGTAGCTTAACAATGAGCGTAGATGCAACCTCTTGGGCCTGGCAGCAGACAACAGGTAAGTCTACAGCCAAAGCTGTTTTGCTTGCTCTGGCCGATCGTGCTGGTGCTGATAATACTGCTTGGCCTTCAATGGCTACCATTGCAAAAGATACTGAGCAGAACCGTAAAACTGTTAATGCAAGTCTTCGCCTGCTAATCGCTGGTGGCTTTATTGAAGACACTGGGATGCGCAAAGGCTCGACAGGGAAGGTGGTTGTTTACCGGCTAATTGGAGTGAATAACCGGCATGAAGACCAGCCGAATAAACAGTACCGAAAACGGAACAGTACCGAAAACGGAACAGTATGTGATGACGGTAATAATAAGCCCGAAAACGCCACTACTAAACAGGCCCAAAAACGGAATAGTACCGAAAACGGAACAGTACCGAATTTACCGGCCAATAGTACCGAAAACGGTACGTTGAATAGTACCGAAAACGGTACGCAGAACCTACCAGTAGAACCTATCAGTGAACCGTTGATGGTGGAGCAGGGTGTTAATTATCCGAGTGAGGTCGAAAACCCGCCCACCAGCAACAGCAACCTCGATCGGTTATTCCAAACTGACGCAACCCTGCAAACCGCTGCGCACCTGAAAAACCAAAAGCGTTTCCCGATGCACTTCGAGTGGATGCCCCGTACCAGCTTCCCTGAACGCTGCAAAGCCTCTGGCGTACTGATCGACCAGTTAACTCTGGAACAGCAGGAAAACATACTCGGCGAGTTCCGCAGCTACTGGGAAGGCCGGGGCGACGTACTGACCCAAGGCGGCTGGGAGCACAAACTCCTAAGCCAGATCAAATACGCGATCGCTGACAAGCAAACCGGCAAGAAGTGCAGCCACGTCAGTGATTTTGACCACAACGATAATTCTTGGGTTGAGCTACTCAACGATCCGGAGGCCCTGTGATGGAAGTTAGCGTATTAGACCAGGCTGTTCATGCGATGAGCCAGCCGAGACCTGAACCGAACCGTCAGCTGAATCAACAAGCCATGGATCTTGTTAACAAGCTTTTTGAAACCCTGATGGAGATCAAGCCCGCTTGGCGCACGATGATCCCAAAACCGGAAGACCTGAACGCGCAAAAAGCCCAGTTCGTCAGAGCGTTTGTAGAGAACGGTATTCGCAGCCATGAGCAGGTAGCTATGGGGGTTCGCCAAGCACGTAAGGATCCAAGCGATTTCTTCCCATCGGTTGGTAAGTTCGTTTCTTGGTGTACACCGGATCCAACTGAAATCGGCCTGCCAAACGTTGAGGCGGCATACCAGGAAGCAGCGGACAAATACCGCTCCCCATCGAAAAAGCCTTGGAGCCACCCAGCGGTATACCACGCAGGCAAAACAACAGGCTGGACCATGGTGGGTACCGCTCCTCGTATCGAAGCATTTCCAATTTTTAAGAAGGCTTACGAGGAAATCTGCAAACAGGCTATGGCAGGCGTTACGTTCACCATCCCTAAGCCAGAAGCGAACAAGCTTGAGCAGCACGACAACGGCAAGAAAGTAAACACAGAACAAAACAAGCGTGCAGGCAACGCAACGCTGGCAATGCTGAAGGCGGGGTTTTGATTATGAACACATCCAAAGCACAAGAAGCGTTATTCGATAAGCACCGCGAAGCCCTAAACGCTATGGCTGAGGTGATTAAAGCAGCACCTGCAAGCGAGACTCTGGTAGCGAGGTCAATCTACAAGGCGCACAACTCCTCAGCGCTTGGGTTTAAGCGTGCACAGTACATGGTCGACTATGGCGTCCCTGCAGAGACAGCGATCGCAGAAGTTCGGAAAAGCGGGCCAACCCAAGAAGCGATAGAGCGCTCGAAAGCCGCGAAGAAAAAAGAATACCACGATCGTTTGTACGGGCTGGTGGAGTATCTCAAGGGCTTACCTGCCGATCGCGCCTTATGGCCTACACCAACAAAGATCATCGAGGAAAACGGCGTTGGTCGCCTCAGTTACCAGCGGGCTGTCTACATGCTGGATAACAACGCTACAGCCGAGGAAGCGATCAAAAAGATTCTGCACAAGGACTCAGCTAAGCGATCGACTGAAAGCTGGTCTAGTGAGGCGCTATTCGGTGGCTTCTCTCTGTACTGGTTAACTCAGAGCTGGGGTGCTGTGTAATGCAAACCAAAAAGTGCAATAAGTGCGAGGCGGTTAAGCCTATCAGTGAGTTTTACCCGTACCAGGCTAATGCCGATGGGTACGAACACATCTGTAAAGCCTGTCGCAATAAAGCTGCCTCCAAGCGAGCAGCTGACCGACGTGCCAAAGCGAAACGTGAAGCAGGGTCTGCGGACGCTGTCTTGAAGGCGAGAGCATATTTATTACTCGGAAAGACCAAAGAGGCATTCAGCGTTTTAGATCATAAAGCTCAGGAGTTACAAGGAGGCGCTAATGGCTGAGACGATCGGTTTCTATTTGGTAGTCGGGTTCCTGCTATTGATGGCTGCTGTATTCGGTTTCGCTCTGAATGCCTGGCTAAAGGGTTGGAAGGCTTATCGCAAATGGCGCGGCGGCTGCTGGGTTTTCACTGGGGTAGTAGGTTGGCACAAGGTGTCGCCAGAAAAGTATGCCCAGATTGATCTTGAACGTATAGGGCGACCAGCTTGGGCGTTGGAGTCTTACTTAAATGATGATGAGGATGCTAGTTAATGGCTCGCGGAGTAAACAAAGTAATTCTAGTTGGTAACTTGGGCGGCGACCCAGAAGTGCGTTACATGCCAAATGGTAACGCCGTTACAAATATTACAGTAGCTACTTCCGAAAGCTGGAAGGACAAAGAGACAGACGAAATACAGGAGCGAACCGAGTGGCATAAGGTTGTTTTCTTTGGGCGCTTAGCCGAAGTAGCAGGAGAGTATTTGCGTAAAGGCTCACAGGTTTACTTAGAAGGCGCTCTCCGCACCCGTAAATGGGAAGACAACAACGGTAATGATCGTTACACCACCGAAATTGTCGTGGATATGAATGGCCAGATGCAGATGTTGGGCAGCTCTAACGGATCAGGACAACAGCGTGCTGATAGCCAAGGCGCTTATCCAGAAGCCAAGAGAGCCGCACCTGCCCCTCAACAGGCTCCCGCGAACCCTCAAATCCCTAACGGTTATGTTCTGACGCCTAAAGCTAATGGTGCGGACTACGCTGCGTTTATGGAGCAAGGCTGGGATAACCAGAGCATGATTAAAGAGGGATACATGGTAAAAAAGCAGGGTAAGGCTCCAGCGCAGCCACCAGCAGCGCAAAGACCGGCTCCGGCACCACAGCAAACCCCTGCGCCATCGCCAAACAGTCCTGCCAATTTTGAGGACGATGATATCCCTTTCCAAAATCCCTATAAGGGCATGGAGCTGGTGGTATGAGCGGTCATCCGGATTGCTTGGTATGCAAGGGGAAGGGGTTTATCTCCTCCCCGGTTCCAGGGGAAGTTGGAACTTGGCCCTGTGACTGT
>NZ_JAAEQH010000119.1 GCF_024231755.1 Neptuniibacter sp. | reverse complement strand
GTTCGTAGGGCCGGTTGGCAACCGGTCTGTGGGGTGGCAAGTTGCCAACTTGCCCTACGATGCTGCACCGCCCTGAAGCAGTGGCGCTGAGTGATCACGCCTTCCCAGCACCGGCTGTTTACGCCGGTGTTCGTAGGGCCGGTTGGCAACCGGTCTGTGGGGTGGCAAGTTGCCAACTTGCCCTACGATGCTGCACCGCCCTGAAGCAGTGGCGCTGAGTGATCACGCCTTCCCAGCACCGGCTGTTCACGCCGGTGCGCGTGGAGCAGATTGGCAATCCGCCTTACGCTTGCGCCAGAAGGCACTACATCGAATGGAGAAAGGAACGAATTGGAGCGTCAATTGATGTGAGCTATCCGATTTGTTCTTTTCCTAATTCGCTGTAATATGCCACAATAGAGTTAGTTGGTAATCAGTTTGCTGCACCACGTATCACAGCTTTATAAGCGTGTATTCCTAGCATTGTGACTTTTTCGAGTTACTTGCTTAATTACTTCAGAAACTAGACCTCAGAGGCATTGAAAATCTCAAGTCTTGAGTTGAAACAAGAATTTATGAAGATTCTTTGCATTTACCAGAAGCAGTTAATGAATAGGTGACTTTACATACCTTGGGATTCTTGGGGGGAACATCTAATCGTGTTACAATCATCAGGTAGCTTACCCCGCAACACTGACATTCCTCATTATCTCTCTCAACACATACATCATGTGCATCATTTCTTGCTTTGCCTCTCTTTTTCTTGTCTTTCTCAAGCTCTCTACTATGTTTATCTATTTCATCTTTATTATCTTCACATGTCCCGGATAGATAAACTGGCCCTTCATCAAATGAACCTTGACAATCACCTTTGCACTTATCTTTCTGCTCATCTGAACACTGTCCTTCATTACATCTAATAGAATTATCAAGATTACTGTCAAAAGGATTATCAAGATTATAATCATTGAGGATAGCTGTAAGGCCATAAGAATCACGATAGTTGACAGGACTATTGAAAACATACATGTAAAAATTCATACTGTCTATGTATCCAACTGGATCTCTTTGTAGGAAACGGCCTATCAATGCTGCATAGTAGCGCGCCCGGTAATAATACAACCCCGTCTCTTCATCCAACCGCCGCCCCGTAAACAAATACGGATTACCATAAGCACTATGGGGCATTCCCCATCCATTCTCGGCCACCGGATCATCGTTCCCATCGGTCACTGTCACACGTCCATAAGCTGCATAACGGTAGCGTTCGACCACGTTGCCCGCGCCGTCCGTCAGGCCAACGACCGAACCCAGCGCGTTCTGATGATAATAGACATCCTGCACACCCCGCTCCATCCGCAGCACCTCGTCAATCCAGGTGCCATAGACGTAGGTAGCCTCGGTCGCTCCCGCGTTATCTTGCTCCTCGAT
>NZ_JAAEQH010000118.1 GCF_024231755.1 Neptuniibacter sp. | reverse complement strand
CCATTTATGCCCTCAACTTCGTTATTATTCGCTTATTTAGAATAACTAAACTACGCTCATGCTGCCTTGTTGAGAACAAAAATGGCCTCCAGCAGGGACGATGAAATTAGTGTTTACAGGCCCTAAGAAAAATAGCTCCATGGAAGGAAGCTTATGTCACTTGCTATTACCTATACCCGGGCGCAGGTAGGGATTGATGCGCCGCTGGTTACTGTTGAGGTCCACCTGTCAGGTGGGCTACCTAGTTTTGCCATTGTTGGTTTACCGGAAACTGCTGTTAAAGAGAGCAGGGAGCGGGTACGTAGTGCCCTGATCAACTCTGGATTCGATTTTCCCCAGCGTCGTATTACCGTTAATCTGGCCCCGGCAGACCTGCCAAAAGAGGGCGGGCGTTATGATCTGGCGATTGCTATTGCGATCCTTGCTGCGACTGGCCAGATACCTGTAGATACGCTATCCAATGTTGAGTTTATCGGTGAATTGGCGCTGTCTGGTGAGTTGCGCTCCATTACAGGTGTTTTGCCGGTTGCATTGGCATGTCGTTCGGCAGACCGGAAGCTTTTTCTGCCAAAGCAGAATCAGGATGATGCATTGCTAGCTAACGGCTTGGAGGTTCTTCCCGTTTCCCATCTACTGCAGTTGTGTGCTCATCTTACCAATACCGAGTTGATACCTGTTCAGGTTGGTAAAAAGCAGAGGGTTGAGATAACACAGCAATATCCTGATATGCAGGATGTTAAGGGACAGGCTCAAGCTAAGCGTGCCTTAGAGATCGCTGCGGCTGGTGCACATAATTTATTACTTGTCGGTCCTCCGGGAAGCGGTAAAAGTATGTTGGCTAACCGTCTGCCCGGATTGCTTCCGGAGATGACCGAGGATGAAACTCTGGAAGTGGCCGTCATTCATTCTATTTCTCAAGTGAACGGTGATTCGTTACCGCAGATCAGGCCTTTCCGTGCTCCTCACCACACAGCGTCTTCCGTAGCATTGGTAGGTGGAGGTGGAAATCCTAAACCCGGAGAGATCTCTTTAGCGCATCAAGGTGTTCTGTTTCTTGATGAATTACCCGAATTCAGTCGCAAGGTTCTTGAGGTGTTACGTGAGCCTATGGAGTCTGGTGAGATTCTTATCTCGCGGGCAGCAAGGCAAACAACTTTTCCTGCTCAGTTTCAGTTGGTCACTGCAATGAACCCTTGTCCCTGCGGTTATTTTGCGGATGGAACTGATCGTTGCCGTTGCACACCTGATCAAGTTCGACGTTATCAGTCTCGTGTCTCCGGGCCATTGTTAGATCGTATTGATCTGCAGTTGTCGGTACAGGCTTTGTCGCAACAGGAGCTGATGTCGCATTCATCAGAAGAGGAAGGCAGTGGTTCAGTACGTGACAGGGTCGTGGCATGCCGTCATCGTCAGTTGCGAAGGCAAGGGCTACCTAACCAGTTGCTGGTAGGAAAACAGCTGGAACAGTGTTGCCAGGTAAGTGATTCAGATAGAGAGATGCTGGCGCAAGCGTTAGAGAAACTGCAGCTATCAGCGCGGGCTTATCATCGGGTGTTGCGGGTTGCTCGGACTATTGCCGATTTAGCTGGAGATGAAATGGTCGAACAACGGCATCTGTTTGAGGCGTTAAGTTATCGTGTGTCAGCTCGGAATTCGTTTAATTAGTGCTTAGCATGCGTATGAAATCTTCGAAGCTAACTGGAGGGCTGTAGTAATAGCCTTGAATCTGGTCACATTGATGGTTAATCAGAAAATCCAACTGTTCACGGGTTTCCACGCCTTCAGCGATGACCTTCATTTTCATGTTCTGCGCCAGGCTGATGATGGAGCGGACAATCTCGGCTGCTTCGTTAGAATCATTTACATGGCTGACAAATGAACGGTCAATTTTTAGAGCGCTTATAGGCAGCTTGTGTAGCAGTGCGAAAGAGGAGTAGCCGGTACCAAAGTCATCTAGTGAGAAGGTGATACCATCTTCTGAAAGTGCATCCAAGCATTCACGAACATGCTCTTCATCGTTAAAGATAGCCGACTCTGTGAGTTCAAATTCCAATACCGAGGTGTCGATCTGATTCTGAGTGATGATCCTGCGAATTGTACTGACCAGATGGTCGTCTCTAAATTGACGGAAAGAAAGATTCACACCAAGGCGGTCAATATGCAGTCCGAGCGTTTTGATTGTTTGTAGGTGTAGCCCCGCCTGATGGATGACCCAGTAACCTATAGGGACGATAAGCCCGCTCTTCTCACTGGTTGGAATGAAGTCGCTAGGCATTATTAGGCCACGGCTTGGATGATTCCAGCGGATTAATGCTTCTGCTCCTACAATCCGGCCGGAATGGAGATCGATGCGGGGCTGATAATGCAGAGTAAACTGTTCACCACGAAGTGCGTTCATTAGATCAGCAGCAAGATCGGGTTGGTTGTTTATTTCCTCCTCCATGCTGGAACGGAAGATGGAATAGCTGCAGCCATGAACCTGTTTTGCAGAGAAACGAGCGATAGTCGCTTTGCGGGTTAACTCATCAAGTTGAATGCCATGTTCTGGCGCTAACGCAACACCAATACTGCAGTTTAGTACCGAGCTTTCATTGCCGTGAATGTAGGGGTCTTTCAAAACGCTGATAAGGCGATTTATATGTGCATTAACTGCGATATCCAGATCTTCTTCCGGACTGCAGTCCAGAATTAAGGCAAATTCATCGCTGCCAAGCCGTGCGATAACCTCATCAGCTCGTGCGCTGTTCTGTATGCGTTGGCACATATCCTGAACAATCTGATCCCCACTGGATACCCCAAATCGGGTATTAAACTTACGGAATTCATCCAGATCTATAGTGATGAGCGCCAGTTGGCGTGGTACATGAGGAAGTTGTGTCAGTTTTTGCAATAGAGCTCGATAGAAAAATTGTCGATTCCCGACAGTAGTTAAAGGGTCTCGATGCAGGAGCTGATCAATTTCACTATTTTTCTGTTGGGTGCTTTCCGCATAGCGGAGACAGCGTAACAGTGAATCGCTGGTTAAGGTGTCTGTAGATAGATAATCGGTAGCATTGGCCTGAATCAGTCTTTCACCATGTTCCGGGCTGATATTTTCGCCGATAGCAATAATAGGCAGATCGGGATGACACTGAATAAGGTCGGCTATCATGCCCTGGCAGGGCAGAGGGCTAGAGCTGCAGCAAAGCAATACGATATCAGCACCAGAAGCGTACATGATCTGCATCGCCTCAGTGTGATTTTTGCACACGGTGAGCTGGTATTGCTCCATAGGAGCAAGTAGGGGCTCTATCCGTTTCAGATTGTTGCCAATTTCTTCAATCAGCAGCACCTGTTTGGTGGTATTGGCTTTCTGTCCAAGCGCTGAGCGCATACTTCTTTATCTCAGTTTTCGCACTTAATCTTTGGCAAAGTGCTCCGTAAGAAATCCATTCATGTCATAATTACCCCTGCAAGTACCTTATGCAGGGTAACACTCCTGAAAATCGATTTAAACGGCTGTTTGAATCTTTGTTTTTCAATGAGTTATGTGGCTTTTTGATGTCCATTTCTAGCTGTCAGGTCTACTATATCTCGGCTTGAATGCAAAAAGCTTTAGCCTTTATTCAGAGTTTATTAAGGTTTTTTCAATGTCCCGGTTAAATCCCCGCCAGAAAGAGGCGGTGGAATATATAAGTGGGCCGCTTCTTGTGTTGGCAGGGGCAGGTTCAGGTAAGACAAGTGTTATTACTCAAAAGATAGCGTATCTGATCAACCGATGCGGTATCTCTGCGCGTAATATTGCTGCGGTTACCTTCACCAATAAAGCATCACGTGAGATGAAGGAGCGTGTGACCTCTTTATTGCAGGGAGGGGATGCCAAGGGACTAACCGTAGCGACTTTCCATAACTTGGGTTTAACCATCATCCGCCGAGAATATAAAACTTTGGGCTTTAAGCCGGGGTTCTCGATCTTCGATGATCAGGACAGTAAGGCACTATTGAAAGACCTGATGTTGCAGCATGGGGAAGAAACTGATCAGGTGGATATGGTGCTGAACTATATCTCCAACTGGAAAAACGAGATGCTTACGCCTGAACAGGCTTTAGCAACAGCACAGTTACCGCAGGATATTCTGGCAGCAAGAGCCTATGAAGTTTATGAGCAGCATTTGAGAGCTTATAACGCTGTTGATTTTGATGACCTTATTCTGATCCCCGTGCGTCTTTTTGAGGAACATCCACATATTCTGGAGCGTTGGCAGAATCGCCTACGTTACCTGCTCGTGGATGAGTATCAGGATACCAACCTGTCGCAATATAAGCTGGTTTCTCAACTGGTTGGTATGCGAGGGGCGTTGACTGTTGTAGGTGACGATGATCAGTCGATCTATGCCTGGCGTGGCGCTCGTCCGGAAAACCTAGTACAGCTTGAGAAGGATCACCCGAGCCTGAAAGTGGTGAAACTGGAGCAAAACTATCGTTCTACCAGTCGCATTCTTAAAGCGGCTAATACGCTTATCGCGAACAACCCTCACGTCTATGAGAAAACCTTATGGAGTGAGATGGGTATGGGTGACCCAATCAGGGTTATTCACACTAAAAATGAAGATGGTGAATGCGAACGTATTGCTATGGAAATTACCACATTGCATTTGAATCACCGAGTCCAGTTTAAGGATATGGCGATCCTCTACCGTGGCAATTTTCAGGCACGTCTATTGGAGATGAAACTCCAGCATTACCAGGTGCCGTATAAGTTAAATGGTGGCACTTCATTCTTCGCCCGTGCCGAAATTAAAGACCTAATGAGTTATCTCAAGGTGCTGGTAAATCCGGATGATGACAATGCCTTCCTGCGTATTATCAACCTGCCCCGTCGTGAGATAGGCCCTAGCACCCTGCAAAAGCTGGGGCAGTATTCGGTAGAGCGTCAGATCAGCATGTTTGAAGCCTGCGACGAATTAGGTCTGGAACAGGTGATGCCCGCCAATGCGTTGGAGAGATTACGCCGTTTCTGTAACTGGATGCAGCATATCAATCGTCAATGCCATACGGGCGATCCTATCTCTGCCATTAACGAGATGATTCGTGATATCGATTACGAAGGTTGGATAGCACAGAACAGCTCCAGCGAGGCGATGGCAGAGAAACGAATGCAGAATGTCTGGTTCCTCATCGATTCACTAAAATCCACTTTGGAGCGCCTGCAAGAGGATGATCCGGATGCGGGTATTCAGGAGGCGATTAATCGTCTGATCCTGTTGGATATGCTGGATCAGCAAGAGGAAGAGGATGACTCCAACCGTGTTCAGCTCATGACACTTCACGCGTCAAAAGGTTTGGAGTTCCCCCATGTGTTCCTGATGGGGATGGAAGAGGAGCTGCTTCCGCACCGTAACAGTATCGAAACAGACAATATTGAAGAGGAACGCCGTCTAGCCTACGTAGGGATTACACGTGCGAAACAGTGCCTGACTATTACGCTAGCAAAACAGCGCAAACAGTATGGTGAAGTGATGGACTGTATGCCGAGTCGTTTTCTTGATGAACTGCCGCCAGAAGATCTGGAGATCGAAGGGGCTGGGGAGAAGTGTCAGGTGCAGAACCAGAAACGTGGTAAAGCAACACTGGATAGTTTGAAGAACCTATTTGATTAAGCTCCTAAAGATGAAGCATTAAAAAAGGCCGCATATAGCGGCCTTTTTTATAAACGATACTCTTACTTAGAGCCGTCCAGCATGTGCTGAATAGCGCCTTTCAGGTCATCGTCTGAACAGTCCATACACAGACCACGTGGTGGCATGCCACCGATACCATTGATCGCGTTAGACAGCAGAGTGTCCATGCCTTTCGAACCACGGTCAGCCCAGTCTGGAGTGCCGTACTTAGGAGCGCCTGCAGCGCCTGTAGCGTGACAAGCAGCACACTTAGTGTTGTAAACTTCTTCTGGCGTACGTGCAGCACCACCTGCTGCAGCCGCTGGAGCAGCAGCGCCACCACAGCTGTCATCGCCTTCAATACATACAGAACCAACAGCTTTAATACGCTCAACTACAGCTTCATCGTTAGAAGTAGCCTGAACAGATGCACTTAGTGCAAGACCCAGACCTAGAGCAGCTAGTGCTGAAGTGATTTTTTTCACAGTCACGACCTCTCAATACCATAAATTTTAATATGGGCAGCGCGGCCTGTCAGGATGCCCGGCCTTAAGAGGTGCTCAGGGGCGGATATTCAGACACGACTGCTCAAAGTTTCACCGGCTGCGGATTATAGCGGTAAATAATCACAACTGAAATGGGGCTTTGGTCCGCAGGGGCTAGAAACTTCTGATTTGAGACATAAATTCGTCTAATCCCTATAAAAAATTATGAATTGAGACAAAAAATAAAATAAAGGTTGGCTTTTAGTCAGTGAAAGGAGTAAAAACGAATTAAGACTAAGGTCTATAATAATTATAAGAGTGAATTCTAATGACCAGCAACGGAATGTATGCAAAATGCGTTTGCCACACTCTAAGTGGGGAACCGGGTGAAGATTCTAAACTGACACTGCTCAGTACTATTCCTAATCAACGAATTTACAGGTGTTGTAACTGCCATTCGTTCCTTTCATATACAGAAGATGAGGAGCATTGGGAGGTATTACTTCAGGGTAATCTGGAAGAAGAGATCAAAGATCTATATCAGACTGATGCTTCCGCACATGGCGCAGCATGAAAGTGTAATAAAGCTTGGCGAACTCAAACCTCCCCGGTAGAATACGCCCCGCAAACACTTCTTGAGTGCGCCTGTAGCTCAGCTGGATAGAGTAGCAGGTTCCGATCCTGTTGGTCGGGGGTTCGAATCCCTCCAGGCGCGCCATTTTTTTACGTTAACTCATTGATAATTAAAGATAATCAGTATTTTCTGATAATTTGATACCCTAAAAAATACCCTAAATGTAAAAGGCTTTCGTGGTTCTCTATCGGACTTTGTGGGAAAGTTCCTGTGTTGTTTCTTGCGGGGTATCTGACTGCCACTCCTCACGGAGTGTCATCATCTCTTATCCCGAACGCTAATGGAGTGGCGTAGCTCCGTGTCGCTTCGCTAACTCCGCTACTTCTCCAGCGTTCAGTAACGAGATGAAAAGTTCCAATGCTTAATCTTCCATTGTTTATTTTCTTATAGGAAAAATGGAACGTTTTTAGAGTTGGAAGCTCATTGTCCAGGCAGTTATGTTTAGGCTGTTATTTGAGCTAGTGAGGGTAAGGCTAAGGTTTCACAAGCCAAGGAATAATGTCTGACCATTACCCACTAGCTCCCCTTCAAGCCTTGGACTGTTCAGGCCTTCTGCAACACACTTTCGATGCGCACTTCTTGCGCGTTAAGAGTTTAAAAAATTCCCATCAATCTATGTGCCCCTAGCTCCCCTTCAGTCCAAGCATTAATCCTATACATATAACTTCTACATGCACCTTCCTGTAAACGTACAGCAACGTACAGACTTCGCTATAAGCGAAACTATCTGCATTTATTGAAGAGGTAATACTTACTAAGCGCATTGATTGGTGCTGACATGCCCCCCGGTGTTTTTCTTTTAAGAGGAGTGCTGGTAGGAGGTCTGTCCTGTTGTGCTGGAAAAACCATTGGAGAACCCAGCAATGATTAAATATTCAGAGTACGAACAGGAAGCTATCAACGTAGCTTTATCAGCAATACAGCAGACCCTAACAAGCAGTGACGTTATGGACTCACCGAAGGAAGTTCAGAACTACCTGACATTAAAACTAGCGGCTGAACCAGACGAATGGTTCGGTGTAATGTTCCTTACTAACAAGCATCGCCTGATAAGCTTTGAGAGGCTGTTCAGGGGTACTGTAAACGCATCACATGTCCATATCAGAGTCATAGCCAGAAAGGCCTTAGAGTTCAATGCAGCAGCTGTCATACTGGCTCACAATCACCCCAGCGGTATAGCTGAACCTAGTAGTGCAGATCAGAGCATAACGACCAACATTAAAGAGGCATTACAGATCTTTGATGTTAGGGTGCTAGATCACTTTATCGTTTCACCAGGAGAGTCATGCTCTCTTGCTGAACGTGGTTGGTTGTAAGCAATCTATATTAGCCAAGCCGTAAGGCCTGGCTATTTTTTTCTGGGCAGTCTGTTACCTAGGTAAAGCGCGAATAAGGCCAATAATCTAGAAGGCCACTCCCAAACCATCCGACCTACAGAGCTTCTTCATTAAAAACTTAATCGAAGGTTCCCTAGCTGTTTTTCTAGACTCCTTGTCAGATTAGGTCTGGTTTCTATTGACGTGAGCATTTCATTTTATGAGTTTATCGCACTAGCCAATTCATTCAATAATTCACGGCCATGAGTGGCAGGTGTTAGATCCCTGCTTGCCACTCGATTATCAATGTCCTCAACAAGTCTATTGAAGTCTCTCAGGTCGTCATTACAGTATTCTAAAATTTCTTTTTGACCAATCACCAAAAAGCAAATTAACGTCGCCTTATCGACTAAGTCTGTCACTACCGCTTGTGTTTCGCTAAAACTAATAATTGAGGCGGGCATTGAAGTGAGATTGTGTTTTGCAGAAAGCACATTGGATAGCTCGGTACATAAATCGATCGCTGATAGCTTAGATAGTCGGGTTACATAATTCTCGATACCTTTTTCATCGTGAACATCAGTCGATTTCTGCATTGGTGAAGTGATAATAATTCTATTTATAGACTCATCGTCTTCGTCAACTTCCGAGTTTATCAGTGATGCTATCTTTTCCAGGTAGGAGTCAACAAAACCGTCAGGAAGCTGCATGCGCCTGCCTACCTCGCGCATTAGTTCGACTTCGTTATCATGCAACACACCATCCTCATAGGCTAATCGACACAAAGCGATTAAATACTGCTGCTTGGTTTTTATGTCTTGCGGGTAGACATTGCCGACTTCCGCCAAATTCTCCAGCAGCTGCCTGACTTGATCTGGTGTTAAATCAAGCTCGTCTACTGCTATTTTAAAAATAATTTTTACTTCGCCCTCATCCATTTCACCATCAACAGCGCTGAGGAATACCAAGTCCCTAATTAGCGTTTTTTTCCATAGCTGCTCCGAGTCGCTGCTTCTTTTTAAAAAATCAAACATTCCCATTCAATATCCCTCTAAAAATGTGATTGAGTGTCTCGCTCTCTTCCTAAAGTAGCACCAAGAGCCATATTACATGGCGCTTATTTGTTATTTCTACATCTAAGTAAGCAAGCGTATCGGTGATATACGATACGGTAACTATCGAGAACCTACCAGAGATTGTTCATAGACGATCTCGCTTTGGTAATTGGGAAGTGGATACAGTCTTAGGCAAGAAAGGGACAGGCGCCTTGGTCACCTCAGCAGAACGAAAAAGCCGAATGTATTTATACTGCAAAGTTGCAGCAAAGCGTGCTGCAGATGTTCGAGATACGATGATAGATATGCTGAAGCCTTACGCTGATTCTGTACAATAGTAATCGAGGTTCGATATCTAACAACAAGATCATTTGTAAAGTGAATGAGCATAACGGCTAAGAATCGCCTAATACAAAGCCGTCCTTGCGCTGCTTGATTACGCCATCAACCTGCCTGTAGTCGTCATAAGGGACGACTAAAAACACCGTAGAGCTATTAGGGTGAACCCAGAACTCTATACCTAGGTGACTATCTCCCTTCTCAGCCGTACGCTGTGCAATGCCTGCCGGCACTTCTAACTTATCAATCTGCTGGCTCTGTAACACCAGCGCAACTTCTTCAGTGCTCTTGGCAAGATCCCCATGCTCACTATGATTCCTGAAGTGTTCAATTACACGGAGGGACACTGCTATAGGGCCTAGTTTCGAAGTCTCAATAAATGAATCAATGTTGCTCCTTGGTCAGATGCGCTCTGATAAGTATAGCTACCGCGCTTCACTTGCTAGATGCCTGCACAATGACATCTGGTTCATGGACTGAGAATCTGCATTCAACATAAGGTAGGAATTATGCGCAACTGCAAGCAGTCGTTCACTATCGCCGCATAATTTACCTTATGTGTAAATGCTTGCATCGGCAGTGTTCTTTTCTTGATGCTAGTAGAATTGATTTGCAGCCCTAAGGCACAAAAAAATAAGAATATTTCCTAAAGAATGTCATGTATTTTTATGCTAGGTTCATGAAAGTTAATTTTACAATGCCATTAAAGGAATAAGATAAATTAAATTTCTAGCAACAATGATAGCAGCATCGCCTCTGTCATCAACTGCTAGCTGATAACCACTATAAATATAAAAAGGCTTAATGTTATTTTTAAAGCGCGCTTTGTCTTGATAAATATATATTATTTAACCCAAAGATCATGATTTGAAAAAGGAACTGATTATGCTGTTTGATATATTTAGTAAAGAAGAAAAGAACAACGAAACTCCTCTAAAGATCTATATCAAAAACTGTAATAAATATCGAGGAGATGATGTTTTTGTAACTATATGGAATGATTTAGATACAGATTCCTTTACAGGGGATACTTTCGCGGAAATGACTTATGCATATACTAGGCGAACCATTGCAGCTTTTCTTTACTTGCAAGGACACTTTAATGCCGAGGAAATTGGTTATCAGCAAGAAGTTTTTCAAGCGTTTCAACATAGGACTAATGCGAGCTATGACTTCCAAGAAGCAACGGCTGCGGCGTCAATCGATTTTCTGATCGAATATTCGACTTGGTTTACCAAGGAAAGAATACAAAGCGCTGTAGGAGCTGTAATTGGTGGGCAAGTGGTTGATAACAAGTCAATGGGGATTTTCCACTCAGCAGACACCATCATGAACATGGTGGCCAACATAGCTTCTCAGCAAGGGTGATGATTTACATAAATTTAAAAAACATTTTACAATAAGCTTTCAGATTCTATAACTAAATAAACTATATCGGATTAAAATTAAATGGAATTGAATTTTAATTTAATTGAAAGCGTCCATGAGCTTAATCGCTTCAATTGTGATGCTATTACCTGTTTAACTTCGTTTGTAGTTGGTGGCTGTGAGTCTGGCAATGTATATAATATTTTTTTTGAGACTGGGAAAGGGAAATATTGCTACCAAACCTTAGATGTGAGCGATTACATTTCTGCACAAGACTTTGTATTTGAATGGTCACGTAAAAGGGTTAACCTCATAATATCTGCTATTAATAACCATAGCAGGATAATTATTGGTGCCTACACTATTTCTCAAGAAGGGATCTCTATTGATGGTGATATCTTTTGCTGGAAGGATTCGTTTTTAATATTTGATGGAATTCGGACGATACTTAAGAATAATTCGACTGGAAAGGCATATTCAATAGATAATACCGAAGATTTTTGGGGGTATTTGATTACATGCTTGTTGCATCCTTCACCTACTCAAGAAGTTAAAGAAGCCAAAGCCAAGTGGGTAGGTCGTGATTTAATTGCCGAGCAGGCTGAGAAGAATAAAATTGAAGCAGTGTTGCATTTGCAAGCTTTAGAGAGAAATTATTTAGAGTCTATATTTAGAGGAATGGTTCTTAACGCTTTAAATAATTCAAGTTCAGTCATGTATCCAGCCTCCGATGATTGTGATCCCCAAGATACTAATCAAAGCTTTCATCGTGAAATATGGAAGTGGGATGAGTTCTCTGATGATGAATTAGAGGTTGAAAAAAATAATGATGCATTCGGGTCTGTTAGTTCTTACGTCGGCGATTGGGAATTAGAAAGTGGGAGCCTTGACGATGAACTATTGCTAGACGACTTTGATATTGACTATGTATACCATATTACTCATTATTCAAACTTTCAGAATATATTGCGTAATGGCTTGCGTGCGCATGGTAATAGATTTGTTGTAAATAATATAGATAATGCTGCTGTTAATAAATTGCGGTCTAAATCTGAACCTATTTTTAATAGAAGTATTCATTCCTATGTGCCATTTTATTTTAACCCTAAGAATCCAATGCTTTATGTTAACAAACATCGGCAAAACGACATTTTGATTTTAGCCTTCAATCGTAATCTACTAACAAGAAAAGGAGTTGTTTTTACCGACGGTAATGCGGCTAAAGATAAAACCCATTTTTACAAAGATCTATCGGATCTCGATAAATTAAACTGGGATTGCTTGCATGCTAGTTCTTGGGCTGACTTTGAAAACGGTAAAAGTGATCGCATGGCCGAAGTTTTAGTTGAAAAAAAAGTAGGCATTGAGCATATAGAAAAGATATATTGCTTTGATAAAGAAACATACTTATTCATTAAAGATATTGATAATGCAATAGATGTTGAGATCAATAAAGAATTATACTTCTAGGCTATTTAAATAAAATGATAGAGATCATCAAAGGAAATATCTTTACAACGAAGTGCCAAGTAATTGTCAATACTGTCAATTGTGTTGGAGTAATGGGTGCAGGTATTGCTCTAGAGTGTCGTTTACGTTATCCAGACATGTATGGGCGCTATGTTGAACTATGTAATCAACATAAAATTGATATAGGGAATCTATGGTTATATAAGTCTTCAACTCCTTGGATACTAAATGTCCCCACAAAAAAGGATTGGAAAAAGCCATCCTCTGTTTCATACCTAAGAGCTGGGCTTGATAAGTTTTGCCAAACTTATGAATCTAAAGACATTCATTCTATAGCCTTTCCTTTATTAGGGGCAGATAAAGGCGGTATAGATCAAGAAGTTAGTTTAGATATAATGACTGAATATTTGAGCGATCTTGATTTGAAAGTAGAAATATACAGATATGACCCAAAAGCAAGTGATGACTTATACGATAAGCTAAAGAGCTGGATGTTATCTAACGATGAGACATATATTTCATCAGTTACCGGTGTGAGGAAAAACTATATACATATAGTAATGCAGTCACTTGATCGTGAGGACATATGTCAATTAAATCAATTAGCTCACATTAAAGGGGTTGGAATAGTCACGTTAGAGAAACTATTTCGGTTTGCAATCGCTGATACTATCGATTCTTCCCAAAAAAGTTTGTTCTAGTTCTATATTCTAAATCTGATATTTAAAATATCAGTACTCCGCTTACTGGATTTATAAATATACATAAACAGCGATTTCCTATTGAGATACTTCAATGTTTTGGAGATATCTGATGACTAGCAACTCACATAACCGTAGTATTCTTCATAAGAACTACATACACAGTGAAAACCAGGAACGTTCGAAATGAACTCACCGGATATAGAAATGTTGCGGCAGCAATATTGCGCCACTCCTCATGAATTCGATGCCTTTGTACCTAAAGATAAATTTTCAGCTAAGGAAATTCAGCTGATAACGCAGTATGGCAACTGGTTTGATGCGATCTGGCGTGGTGATGTGCCATTGGTAACAGACAAGCTACGCCACTTCTATGCTGCAAGATCTCGTAATTGTGTAGGACGTACCGGTGTAGAGGAGGTATGGTTCCGTTACGATTCTCTTCGGATACCATTCTGACAAGAAATGTTCCTTTAGCAATATTGGCAGCCTGACATCAGAATTAGGGGGGGGTAAGTACACCAACCCTTCCTCTAGTTCTCATACATCCCCATAAGTACAGCTACCGCGCTTCGCTTGCTAGATGCCTGAACAAGCACAATTTGAAATTGAACTTGTAAAGGCACCGTTTAGCTTATGAAAGTAACGCCAAGGGAGCGGATGGATGGAGAAAACCCAGGGGGAGCCCCATCCGTCCGCTTTTTTACTGTGAGCTAGTAAGAGCGAATATTTTTGGTTCAACCTCCTTAACAATTCCGTTTTCCACAAGCCTGTTAACAGTGTCTCGAAACTTTCGTTTTTTCGACGCCAGCGACAGATCGCCATCGTCAACAGCTTCAACAAAGTTCTTTTGCCATTGAGGTTTTTCACTCTCAAAGCATTCCACTGCGATTTCCTCGTATTCTTCAGACTTGGTTTTTGACATAAAGCCAACTTGAGCCACACATGCTCCTTTGATCTTTTTGCCATTTTTGTCTTCCTCATCAAGTTCGACAGGGGTTACTCTGAAACTTAATTCTGGGATTCTGTCATCCGCATCTTTTTGCTTCTCAATAAAAAGCTCGCTCAGTCTTACTTTGTTAAATTCAAAGGGTTTAAGCACCAGGCTAAAATCAATGTTGGCTCTTATTGAGGATGCTCCTCTTGAACCGCTTTTTTGGTTTTTACCTGTGTGATGCACAATCATTATTGATGTGTCATACGCTTGTTTAATCTGCTCAAGCTTGTTGATGAAGTAGGCCATGTCCTCATTGCTATTTTCACTGCTCTTCATTAAATGCCTTGAAAGCGTGTCAATGATGATCAAATCGGGCTTCTCATCTAGGGCTTCAATTGCATTCATCAGATCCTTGAAACCGTCTTCAGTGTCCACTCCGATAGCTCTCTCTGAAAAGAAAATATTTCCCTGGTTGATCTCTATCTCATGGTGCTTTTCGATGGACTTTAACCTTTTGGTTAAACCTCCATGACCTTCACCAGCCATCACCAAGACAACGCCTTGTTCAGTGGTTTTACTGCACCACTGTATTCCGTTAGCAATACAGGCAGCCATGTGAAGAGCAATGTGTGATTTGCCTGTTCCAGAGGGTCCGTAGAGCATTCCTACTGACGGTTTCGGAATGTAGTCCTCTATTAGCCAGTTGGTTTCTACCGACTGTTTAAATACATTTGAGAGCGGTACGAACTTGTATTCAGGCAACTCGAACGAAGACTGTATTGCATGTGTATTTAAGCTACTCATCAGATGCCCCCTTTACTTGAGCTATATTCAGCCAACGAGTACTCCGCAATCCTTCTGCGAACTAGCCCATTTTTCCGTTTGGCTTTTACGAGCTTGGTTTCAATGTCGAAGCCATCAGTTCGCAGTTTGCTTATAACCGCACCTGGTGCATCGATTCCTAGCTTTTTTAGCTCTTCAGTTGTTACAGTTCCTTTTTGCTGAAGAAGAGCTAGAACAAGGTCAGCTTGAGTGTATTTCTTCAACAGTGGACTTAAAGGCTGTTTGTTTTTAAGTACTTTGAATAGTTTCATTGCATGATCCCTCCATCACGAGAAGCAATGCGACTTTCAATCCATTCAGCAACTTCAGATTCAACCCATGCGCTGGAACGCGCAGAAAGTTTTACTTGTTTGGGAAACTCACCTTTTTGCGCAAGTGCGTAAAGGTGTGATTTTGATAAGCCAGTTTGTGCCATGACTTGAGGCAATTTTACAAATATTGTCATCAGGAATTCCTTCAACAGTTTGATGGCGTAAACGGGATTGCTTACGCTCGGCGGAGGAATTTACAGATGACACCGAATAGAAAAAACTGGTCAAACTAGTCAAAGTTTTACCTGAGATTTTGACCACATTAAAACCTAGTTGTGGAGGGACTTGTAGCCAACTTGATTAATGTTGCTGCTTGGCTTTTCGACCACTTTGGAAGTTAATAATCTGCTGTTTCTTGAAAAATGTATCTCTCCCGGCGTTGAACACCCTTCCGTCAAATTTTTGTAGTTCTTTCCACACATCTTTTTTTTTCGTGTTTCTAACCACTAAGGGGTCTTTGTCTTTTAACCATTCGATCAATGCCTTCTCTCTTTGGTCCTGCTTGGTCTCTTTGGCTGCTGGGTCAGGCTTTAGGAACTGATCAATACGCTCCAGATCTGATTCTCGAATAAAAACATGGCTTAAGCCAATGCCCTTAAAATCAGATGGAGCGGTAAGTAACTTACTATCTGCATGTATCTGATATAGGCAGTCGGTTTGCTGATATTCAATCAATTCATCAAAACCTTCTATGTCTTTAAAGAGGTCAATTTCGTTCAACACACCTTTGAAGAGCTTGTCGAACTGATCTACATTGGAAATCGAGAGCATCTGCCCTCTGGTAAAAACCATTTTTTGTTCTTTCTCATGAAATCTTCTTTCTTGAGGAGGTTCATCCACTTCTTCATATCCCCAGCGAATCATGTGTACATATTTATCAGTTTGATTGGCGGCATAAAAAAGCATGTTTTTTCTTATACCTTCGATAAAAATTTTTTTAAGCTGCGCAGGAGATTTAATGTGCTTTTCTGCATCCGAGAAAGGAACTAGGTCAAAAAACGAGATTCTTTCATTGGCCATTGCTTTTTAATCCATCCAAGTAGTCAGCCCACTCCTGCATCATTTTTGTTCTCTCAGGCATGAGTTCAGCTTTATTGTATGTGGCCCTTATACGGTCTTTAGAGGCGTGTGCGAGCTGTAATTCTATTGCATCAGCATTGTAACCTAGTTCATTTAACAGGGTAGAAGCAGTATGCCTGAAACCGTGAGAAGTCATCACGCCTCGTCCAAGGGCTTCGCCAGTGTCTTTGTCTTTTATCTTGATGATTGCCTGGTTCAGGGTGTTTTCGCTCATAGCCTTACCGGTTCGCTGCCCGCAAGAAGACAAGAAAACTAGTTCGCCATTCCCTGTCAGTGACCGCATCTGATCAAGTATGGAAAGTGCTTGTGTAGACAGAGGGACTTTGTGCGGACGATCCATCTTCATTTCATCATCTGGAATGGTAGCTAACCGTTCATTGAGGTCTATATATTCCCATCGTAAAAAACGAATGTTGTAAGGCCTCAGCATAGTTAGTGAGGCGAACTGTAGTGCTTTCTTAACGGAGTAATCGCCTTGATAGGCATCGATGCTTTTTAGTAGTGCGCCATATTGGATTGGGTCCGTTATATGAGCAAAGTTTGCTGATTTCTTCGGCTTCGGTAGAAGTTCGGCAATTGTTGCCGCAGGGTTGTTCTGAATTAGCTGTAAGGCCAGTAGGTAGTTGAATGTTTGACGACAATAAGTGGCTAGGTCTTTGGCAGTTTCTCTTTTTCCTGCATCTGCTATTGGTTTGAGAAGGTTTAGTAAGTCTACTGCTGTGATGGTATCCACGGTCTTCTTATCTAGCGGGGTGAAAAGGTGCCTCTTCATTTTGGCCAGTTTCTTAACTGCTGTGGAAGGTCTGAGGTCCTGGCTGTTCAGCATCTCTTGAGCGTAGTAGCTAAATGGTTTTGTTAGTAGCTCTTGTTCTTTTGCTTTGTCTCGAGGGTCAGAGCCGCTGAGAACAAGGTTTCTAGCCTCTTCATGGAGCTTTCTGGCTTCAGCTAGGGTCATGGTAGGGTA
This sequence comes from Neptuniibacter sp., assembly GCF_024231755.1. Lineage (GTDB taxonomy): Bacteria > Pseudomonadota > Gammaproteobacteria > Pseudomonadales > Balneatricaceae > Neptuniibacter. The sequence goes on along the minus strand of NZ_JAAEQH010000118.1, from coordinate 26,680 downwards.
TTGACCAAAAGTCAGTGTGGCGTACTTCTCATTGAACTTGTAGTCATAGCGAAAAGACTTGCTTCCCTTGCTGGTCGTATGAACATACAAGCCACCGCCATCAGCTGTTTTGTAAGCCCTGTCCTTGGGCTTTAGGTTTTTAATTTTTGTGTCTGTGAGAGAGCGTTTCATCTGATTGTCCTACACTGTCCGATACCCTATATGATACCCTAAAATGCACAGGGTATGGCAAGACTTCTCAGGACGCTATTATTTATAAATCAATATAAAACAATAAGATATGGTCTTTATTGGATGGTGCTGGAAGTGGGTTTGACTTTCTCCAGGCGCGCCACTTTTTCATGCCGTATTTTTACTTCATCCCCGTTGCGATAATGAGATATTCACACATATCTTGAACGGAGGGTGAGACCCCCGACTGGGGTTCGAGCCGAGCGAAGCGAGACAACGGAGCGTAGCGACGGCCCGAAGGGTGAGGTGAAGCCGAATCATCCCTTTTTAAAACAGCGACTAGGACGCCTGCGGCTTCTAGTGGCGAGAACGCTGCTTTATCAGCTACTAGGAAAAGCTCAAATCCTTTCTATTTCGTTTCTATTCAGTTATTGCTAACCCATCCATCTGAGCCAAAGACGCACCCAAGAACCGTTTGCGGGGCTTATTCATCGGTGACTACGCTGTTCACAGTGTCGGAGGGGGATGTGTTATTATCTCTATCGTTTCGGAGAGTTTTATATGGATTGAAAAAGGACATAATGTCGTGAAGGAAGTACTTTGCTCTTGGATTCTTGCACTTGGATTACTTTACACCTTTATACTGCCGGGATTGGCTTCTGCAGAGTCAAAGTACCCTCAGGTAGAAGTGTTAACATCGCATTTTAAACCCTACAGTTACCTAGAAAATAATGAGCCGGTTGGTTATTCAATTTCACAGGTGAAAAAGGTTTTTGAGCAGTTGGATTACAATCCGAAAATAGGGATTGTAAAGTGGAAGCATGTATACAATCGCTCATTACATCGGCCTAATATACTGATCTTTTCTTTGCTTAGAACTCCAGAGCGAGAAGATAAATTCCACTGGATTGGCAAAATTGGAGAGGTTGAAACGTTTCTTTTTAAGAAAAAGGGAAATGTCGAAGTTACAGTGTCGTCCCTTGATGAGGGTAAGATGTATATTACCGGAGTCATTGAGCGTGATGCTAAGGGTAAGTATCTCTCCAGTAAAGGGTATAACCTTTTTCCGCTAACTAGTCAGGCCTCCGCAATTAAGTTACTAATGCGCGGGCGTTTGGATCTGATTTTGGGAGACAAAAGGTCTTTGCTACACGATTTAAAGGAGCTGGGGTTACCTAGTGATACTTTGATCCCAGTATTAAAGCTGGAGGAAGTTTCCAAACCCATATATTTGGCGTTTAGCAAAGGCACCTCTACTGAGCTAGTTGAGGATTTCAGGAGTGCATATATGAGAGCTTTTCACCAAGAGTGAATAAGCAAGGCACTCGTCTAGTCTGATGTTTGCGCTTTCAAGCAGAAACCCTTGGCGCCACTTTTTGCATCTCCCTATCTCATTGTTCCTATTCAGTGATTGCTAACTCATCCATCTGAACCAAAGATGCACCCAAGAACCGTTTGCGGAGCCTATGCAACGGATGGTCACTCTATAGTCACAGTGCCGGAGTTGAGGGGCTTTATGTTTGTAGATCCGTCTCCGGGCAAACGGTCTACAATATGCTCGGTTCATACAGTACCAATCTTGACTTATACCTTAACTGAGTTGTTAATTACTCGATGATACTCTTCATTATGGACTCAGCTAGCAGGTAATAATGAACAACCCTGATCAGAGCTTTTTAAATGACATAAAGCAGGAGCAACTCCATCTCCTATACAAGGCTCTGCCTATGTCGCAAACAGTCGCGATGGTCAATGCTGCTGTTTTAGTGTTTTTCTCCTGGGGCCTTTTACCGTTCAGTGTAATAACCACTTGGCTCAGTATATGGTTGTTGGTGACCTTGATAAGGCTCCTGGATTACAAAAGCTATACGAGAACTTCAGATAATAGAGAGGTTAACTGGGAAAAAAGATTCATATGGGGAGCTGGTGGCTCTGGCGTGGTTTGGGGCGCTGCCGCCTGGGTTCTTTTTCCTGAGGAATCAGCTGCCCACCAGATGTTAGTCATTTTTGTTCTTGCGGGTATTACCGCAGGAGGACTAACAACTCTTTCTAGCAATAAAAAGGCATATATAACATTCCTTTGTTTGGCCTTATTACCGCTTTCAGTACGCTTATTTTTATCTGACTCTACAGCCGGCTTGATGATGGGGGCTCTGGTTCTTTTATATATAGGGGCTCTGATAAGTGCGGGGAAGCTACTTCACAATAATATCAAACAGAACATTCTCTTGCGGTTACAGGCTGAAGTCCGTGAAAAAAAGCTTGCTGAAAATGAGGTGATGTTGATTGCTGCTAATGAGGCTGCTGAGGCTGCAAATGAAGCTAAAGGTGCCTTTCTCGCAAATATGAGTCATGAATTAAGAACGCCTATGAATGGGATCATAGGAATGACTCATCTGGTTATGCAGTCAGACCTTAGCAGTGAGCAGAAGAATATGGTTGGTAAGGCGCATACATCTGCTAAATCGTTATTGGCAATTCTTAACGATATTCTTGATTTCTCAAAGGTTGAAGCAGATAAGCTGGAGCTTGAAAGTGTCCCTTTCAACCTGAGGGCTGTGTTGAATCAGGTTATTCAATATACAAAACCTGCAGCGGAGGAAAAGAACATCTCACTTCGAGTGAAAGTGAAGTTAGTGCATAAAGAAAACTTTATAGGGGACCCGGTCAGATTGGGGCAGGTGCTCACTAATTTGGTTGGCAATGCAATAAAGTTTAGCTCTACCGGTTCTCATGTGACTATCAGGATCGTAGAAAACGATGCAACAAAGACAGATAGGCACGCATCTGTCACTTTCTTGGTTGAAGATGAAGGTATCGGTATCTCAGAAAACCAACTGGATATGCTGTTTCAGCCTTTCACTCAAGCGGATGTTTCTACAACCCGGAAATACGGGGGGACTGGGCTAGGGCTCACTATTACTCAAAATCTGGTTTCTTTAATGGGAGGACGTCTGAGCGTAGAAAGCCAGCCAGATGTCGGAAGTTCATTTGCTTTTACTTTAGATTTTCTAATTGCCAGGGAGCATGGTCAGGAGGAATTGACTGATAAGAAATCTGAAGCGGATTCTCTTTATCAGGCTTTACACGGTAAAAAAGTTTTACTTGTTGAAGATAATGAAATTAATCAGCAGGTTGCGGAAGGGATTCTGAAACAGCAGAAGATCGATGTGGTTATCGCTAATCATGGTCAGGAAGCAATTGAGTTCTTGAGCACGGGCCATTTTGATGCGGTGCTGATGGACTGCCAGATGCCTGTATTAGATGGATATGAGGCAACAAAAATTATTCGTTCTAAAGAGAGTGATGACCGTATACCAATTATCGCTATGACTGCTCATGCGATGAAAGGTGATAAGGAGAAGGCTTTGGGTGCAGGAATGGATGACTATATAACCAAACCAATTGATCCATCCCAGATATGGGAATGTTTAAGTAAATACTTTACATAGTTTGATTTTTTATATCTCTAACCTCTTGTTATTGCTAGCCTTTCCTGCTGAGCTTGCAGAGCACTAAAGAACCGTTTGCGGGGCGTATACATCCGTAGGTCACAATATGCTTACAACGCCGGTGGAATGATGGGTAACAAGCACATTGACGCTAGGTGATAGTTGGCATTAATGATGTGGTTTTCGGGCAATTACGAAAACACTTATATCATCCATGCCGTGATGCCATTGGGTTTCAATTGCAAAACCGGCATTTTTCAATTCATCTATCAGTTGGGTCTCTGACATTATGAAAATATCAGGCATAAGCCCTAAGAGCTTACCGATAGGGGCTAGCAGTTTCAGAAACCGTAGATATGAGTTTCCAAGACAACCGGTGCTGCTGACAAAAATCCCTCCCGGTTTCAGAATTCTAGCAACTTCTCTCAGCGTCTCTCCTCGGTTGGGTAATAGGTGAATAACATTTAAGCCCAACACAGCATCTAGACTCTCTGATCCTGCATTAAATTCGGTTAGGGTGCCTCTTGAAAAGTTAATGTTATCAACATTAGCGGCTATGGCCTTTCTGCGGCCAATTTCCAACATCTTTTCAGATATATCTAGCGCATCGATATGTTGCACATGTGCTGAGTGCTCAATCGCTGTTGTTCCTGTGCCACAGCCAAATTCAAGAATACGCATGCCGGATGAAAAGAGTTTCTGAGTTTCAAGCAGTTTTCTCTTATAACTTTCTTCGTCAGAGATCGGGCTTTGGGAATATCCCTCAGCTTTTTTATCCCAAAATGGATCAGATTTGCTCATATATGGCTCTATGAATTGTTACGACTTTAGGTTTTGGTGCTTAAAACTCTACTAGAGAGTAAATAAATTTTATAACACGTATTTATCGTATTAAGAGCTTTGTGTGATGGAAAATGCGTTAATAGACCTTCAGGCGAAGGTCCTGACTATAGGCCGTTACCTGCTGGCAGGGCTTATGACCTATCCCCTGCAACAACCGCTAATAATCTGCTTGTCGGCGGGGAGCTTAGCTGAATAACCTCCCTGCTTACACGTGCTGTTGTTCCCTCAGTTGTAGTCAGCTCTTACTCCTGAGCCTTTGTGTGTTAATGCTATGATTGGTTATCCGAACCGGGGGACATTACATGCAACGCAGTTTGAAAATAATAGCGATTATATTCTTCGTAAATTCATCCAGCCTCTGGGCGCATTCAGGTGCCACAGGAATCGTCAAAGAACGTATGGATAACTTCAAAGAGTCTAAAGCGTCCATGAAACTTTTGAAAAAGGCTGTCCGCAATAAAGACTTTGACGTAATCGTTAAAGAGGCGGGGTCTATTCATCGTTGGGCAGAAAAATTGACCACTTACTTTCCCGAAGGGTCTAATCCGCATCCATCAGAAGCGCTGGATCTGATATGGAAGGAAATAGATCGATTTGAATTACGGGCCGTTGATCAGTTAGAAGCGTCAGGTCGTCTCCGTCAAGCCGGCATGGAGAGAGACTCTAAGGCTGCGGCATCAGCTTTTTCAGAGTTAGGAAAGTCCTGTAAAGCTTGCCACAACGATTACCGGGAGTAACTACCTCGTCTTCTTCATTTGGCTCAATCAGGTCAAAATGCTGGAGGAAGCATTGCTGAGAAGTGGTTGGTCAGCCTATAGAATCTCAATCTAAAGTCAGGCTACGTAGAAGGAGGTTCGCTTCCGTTACGATTGGAGGCTGGAGAGATGATTGTTTGTTGTCGGGCGATTGTTCTTTAACAGAATTGTCCACTAACTCCCAGCCTTCTGTAATGTCACTTTTCCAATGAGCACTGCAAATATCACAACTATAGCTTTTAATATGCCCAAAGCGCGCAGTTTTTGTTAGGTGGGGGTGACCTTCTCTGCGGAAAAATAAGTTCTTACAGTATCCGCATAGTGAGCTGGGTGCGTGAAGCCTCATAATCGAACCTCCTTGTTAGGTAGATAAAAAGATTAGCTAAAGCTATAACCAAAGCAAATAGGAAAAATTCTTAATTTTAATCTCCAACTCGTTACTTAAGCCAAAACACTCACATGCATTGTTAGCGGAACTGGCTCACATACTGGCAACGATATGGTTACGCTAAGAAGGTTGGTTTTGAGGACTTATGGAGCAATGTTTGAGGATTGATGCTATCAATAATAATTGTGGTTGTTTGTGATTTTCGAGCATTTGGAATGTATATTCAGCTTCCCTTGAAGCATCAAAATAAAAAGGCTGGTTAGTGAAGACGTCTACTGCAAAAGATATAGCTCAGAGCCAAGTGATAAAAGTACGTGAGGATGATTCTATCCGTTGTGCCGTTGAGCTGATGTATAGGGAAAACCATCGTGATGTTATTGTCGAATCAACCAATAACGATCATCGTTTTGGTTTGCTAACTGCCAGCGATCTCATCCGTTTGAAGGTATTGCAAGTAGACTTCTCTCAACCTATCAAATCCATCAAGTACGATAGGGTTTTCTCGATTTCTGAAGATACACCGCTTGAAGAGATACTCGAAGAGGTGAATCACGAGGTTGAATGTCTTTGTACAACGGATCAGCGGGGAGAGTTAACAGGGGTCGTTTTTTATGCTGATATTATCTCCAGTATTGACCCTCAAGCCTTACTGGAAAAAAGGATGATTAGCGAGATCATCCTTAATCAGCATATCAAAAAAGCCCAAGTTACAGATGAAACAATCAATGTGATCAGCCTAATGGATCATCACCTGAATGACTGTGTGCTTTTATACGATAACAATGAGCCTGTGGGCATTATAACGACAAAAGACATTATTAAGCTTTTTGGCGAAAAGCTTGATCTGCAGCTGCCCATTTCGAAATATATGAGCACACCTGTTGAAACGATTCGTTATAACACCTCCATTAAAAATGCATTGGATTTCATTCGTCGGAAAAACTTCAAGCGGTTAATTGTTGAAGATCGAAATGCAACTGTTATTGGGCAGATTACACAAGGGGAACTGATTAGCCGAGTCTATTCCCGGTGGACTGATATGGTTAGGGACAACGATGACCACCTTAAAAAGCTTAATAAAGAACTAAAAAGCAGGGCCACAAAATTCGAAGAGCTTTCTATTGTTGATCATCTGACCGGTATCTATAACCGGGCTAAGTTCGAATTTGAGCTACAAAAAGAGATTAACCGGGTTGAGCGCTATAAAACAGAAACGTTTTCCATCGTGTTTTTGGATATTGACCACTTCAAACAAGTGAATGATAAGCATGGGCACGCTGTTGGAGATATTGTGCTTCAGCAAGTCAGTCGACATATGCAAAATCAGATGCGCTTGACGGATGTTTTTGCTCGATGGGGAGGGGAGGAGTTTGTTGTTCTTCTTCCGTCTACCTGTTTAGAAGACGGATATGTTGTTGCTGAAAAATTGCGAAAAAGTGTAAATGAACTGCCTCTGGAAGGGGTTGGTTCAGTGTCCTGTAGTTTCGGTGTGGCAGCATTCAGTGAGGGAGATACATTCCATACCGTTATTCTTCGAGCAGACCAGGCGACTTATAAGGCAAAAGCGAACGGAAGAAACCGGGTTGAGGTTTCTACGGTATAAAAGTGCTCACTTTATTATCGTTCCAGTTCAGCTTTTTTCTTAGTCAATCCGCCTGAGTCAAAGGCGCACGTGAGGTCTTGCGGGGCCGTGTTACCCGTGCGACACATTTTTTATCTGGTTCAGATATAGATCTGCAAGATCACAATCATCACGGTTAGCAAATAAGTTACTGAGCCTTGAGGCTATTTCAGGGGTAGGTGTAAATACTGACGCAGAGACAATTTGATTTTTGTCTTGGCGAAGAAATGTAGGCACTAAAGGTGATACTTGAATGTAAAGTGATCCGTCCTCTTTGTACGCTACATAATATGAATCGTGATGAGAATCAGGATGATCTTCTGCAACTATTTTACCTGTCCGGCATGTTGCGGCTGATCCAGTCTCACCCGCAGCAGTGGGTTCGAGTATGTCTGTTGGATCTGCTACTGCCAGAAGAGAGCTTATCTGTGCAGTAGATAGAGTGGGTTGCTCAGATAGATTGTTCTCTGAAGACGCATCACCCCAAGCCGCATCAAATAGACTGAAGCTGATCTGAGTGCATAAAACTGTCCCTGCAATTATGACAACGGGTAGTGGTAGATATTTCATGGCTAGTCAGTGGTTATTTGCATCAAGATGATCAAATCTTATACGACCGATCGGTCGGGATGAATAAAAAGTCTTGCTTTTTGTAAGGGCTTTGTTTGTTTCTTGATCTAAATCAATCTGTGTGGAATCGCTTTCAATTTCAGATAACGGTAATTGTAAAGAGTGAGAGATAACGGCATTTGCTATGCCTGTCTATCTTCGCCAATAGATTAGGTTATGTGGCTATTCACTCATTGCCCCGCTCTGGTCACAGTGCAGGAGGGGTATAGTCGCTATAAAATTGAGAGTTTTGTTGCTGTTGTTTGGAGAGGGGGCTAGAGATATGAAAGCCTTGTATAACATGGCAATCCAATTGATCTCTTACAAAAGCTAGCTGTTCCTCTGTCTCAATTCCTTCAGCAAGAAGGTTGAAGCCCATCCCTCGTGCTAGACCTGAGATTTCTTTAACGATATGTGCATCATCAGGATATTTAGGGAGACCATCGATAAAATCCTTATCTGCTTTCTCTTTAGCCTATCCGCCCACGTAACCGGCTCATCATTAGACCTGTTTGCAGGGTGAATATCTCGCAGGATAGGAACTCTATATCTCATTTAACATTATGATTTTTATGACATTTCCTTGCTATATGTGCGGTTATTCGCATTGGTATTTTAATTGCTTAAGTGTTCGTTAGGGTATCGAAATTAATCAGCTCTATAGCTGGGTTTCAGTACGGGAAACTCCTTATACGGATTTATTCTCTACAACCTAATTCCGAATAGCCCCTATTCATCATTGATTGGGGAATTTTAGGGTTAGTAGGGGCTAATAAGTATATCTCCATCGCATTCCTCAGAGGATTGAGAATAGCTTTGGATGTTTATGGGGCAAAGCGCTCAAGGATGGTGCGAATAAATTTATAACGACCAATTCAAGATGGAAGTAGTTATGTCGAATGTGCTCTCAAAACTAAGTATCAAAAGTAAACTCTTTATTAGTTTTGCAACGATTCTTGCTGTTCTCTGTATTTCATATCTACTGACGTTCTCACGTTTGCAGCATATGTCAGAAACTCAAGATGATGTTCTTCTGGTACGTACCCCTGTTGTGGCGAATATTCTGCAGTTTGTTGATGGGGTCCATCTATCTCTTGCAGGGTTGCGTGGATATATGATTCTTGGGGGCGCGACTGATAAAGCTACATTATTCAAAAATGAACGAGCATCTGGTTGGACTAAAATTGATGAGTCGTTAACACAGCTTGAGAGTTTTGATGTGCTTTGGGAATCATCTGAGAACCAAGCCCGCTTAGCGAAAATCAAAACATTGGTTGAAGAATTCAGAACTGCACAACAACAAGTAGAAGATATATCGCATACAGCAGATAACATACCGGCCTTCAAAATGTTGTTAACCGAAGCAGCCCCTCTTGCAGGTGATATAGCGGCGGCTATAACTGATACGATCAATATTGAGGAAACATTACCCGCCACTCCACAGCGTAAGTACCTGTTAAAGCTGATGGCTGACAGCCGAGGCTCCTTTGCTCTAGGCCTTGCAAGTGTTCGTGCGTATTTGTTGTCCGGGGATCTCTCTTATGCAGATAACTTTAGGAAGCGCTGGGAGACAAACACCGCGCGCTTAGAAGAACTGCAAACGATGTCCTATCTATTCGAGGGCGCACAAGCAGATGCCTGGAATAACTATGTAACAAAACGTCAGGAATTTTCGGCCTATCCAGAAAAAATGTTTAGCCTGCGGCAAGCGGAAGATTGGAATAAGGCTAACTTCTTATTGGGCACTGAGGCTGCACCAAGGGCAAATAAAATTCTGAAAATTTTAGCCGAGTTAAGAAAGCAGCAAGATCAAATTCTGGATAAAGACAATAAAGCATTGCACGATGATTACGATTCAGTGCTGCTATGGATGTTCGTTGGTTTGGTCATGGTCGTGATCATCGGTATTGCTATTTCAATGATACTGGCGGGTTCAATTTCAAAAGCGGTCGATCAAGTCGTTTTTCGCACCCGTCAGATCGCCAAAGGTGACCTCACTACAGCGGATGTTGAGATCGATGGAGATAATGAATTTGCAAAGCTAAACAAAGCCATCAATCAGATGAATACGGGTTTGAATGATCTCGTATCTAAAGTTACCGGCTCAAGTCTAGAGATCGCTTCAGCATCAGAACAGATGATGAGTGCATCCACCGCAAGTTATAACGGCATGAAAGATCAACAGTCGGAAGCTGATCAAGTTGCAGCGGCAATGAATGAGATGGTTGCGTCTGTTCATGAAGTTTCCTCCTTTGCTCAGAATGCATCAGAGCAAACATCCCAGGCTGAAGTCATTGTTGGTGAAGGCCGTAACTTAGTTGATTCCAACTCGCAGAGTATCCAAGAGCTTACTCAAAATATTCAGAATGCAGCCGCAGTGATTGATGAGCTGGGCAATGACACCCAGGGTGTCAACGAGATTGTGAATGTGATCAATGAAATCGCTGAGCAAACTAATCTGCTCGCACTCAATGCCGCTATCGAGGCTGCTCGTGCAGGAGAGCAGGGTAGAGGTTTTGCTGTAGTAGCTGATGAAGTTAGAACCCTTGCTTCGAGAACACAGGTATCAACTGAAGAGATTGCCTCACTTCTTGATCGTGTTACAAATCGCGTAAATGAAGCCGTGGTAGTTATGGAGAAAAGCCAAACAAGTGCTGAGCAAAGTGTACATCAAGCCCAGAAAGCCAGCACCTCTTTCTCTGAGATTCACTCAGCTGTTACTACTACGACCACTCTCAATATTCAGATCGCAAATGCAGCTAAAGAACAAAGTGATGTTGCTGAAGAGATGAATCAGAGCATTGTTCGAATTCATGATGCTTCCTCATCGACAAAGGAGAACGCTGCCGAAACTAATAAGTCTGCAGAGCGACTTAAAACTCTATCGTCAAACCTGCAGCAACTGGTTAGTCAGTTCAGGTTTTAACCTAGCCATGGTTAAAAGCAGCCCCCGATCTTATTTGTCGGGGGCTGCCCGAGTCATCCCTTCAGTTTTTAAGCTATGAGCTCAGACAATTTTGTCTGTGATTGTCGGTTCTATATAAAACGAACAACCATCTCTATGAAATAAGCACCCTAAACTACCTGCGGTGATTTACATGTAATTAGAGTATCCTTGCCTTGAAAGCCCCTCTTATGAATATGGATTCAAGCCAGTAATGAAACCTAACCCCTCTTCCCTTCCTATCCAGCTGAAAAGTTGTAGAGCTATTCCTGGTTATGTTCCTGGCTATTCACAACCACAAGTCATAATTGAGTTGGAATTAAATGTAAGCCAAGTGAAGCCCCATGCGCTGAAAGCCTTTGATGCCATAATGAAAAAGCTATTGTCGCAGCAACCTAATTGTCCGATTGGAATTGCTCTGGGGAGGGAACCGGTCTTAGGGAGGTTGGCACGTTGCTCTCTTTCGATTCTTGAAAAGGCAGGTATGCCCCTGTTTTTTGAAACGGTTAGAGGTTTACCCAAGAGTGGCAAAAAAACAGCAACTCTCATATTTCCTGGACTTGATCATCATGAGTATCCGGTTAGAGAAGCAGTCATACAATCGATCAGACTCTTTAATCTCGCTATAGCCGGAAGGTTAACCACAAATGCTGGAAAGCAGGTAGAGACCACGATTGGCCATATAAAGGGGATCGCTCCTAAAGGGATGAACTCATTGCGATTTCTTAGTGCAGCAGATCAGTCTGGAATACCCTGGCGGAAAGTACGAGGAAATGTATACCAGTTTGGTTGGGGCGTTAACGCACGTTGGCTTGATAGCTCGTTTACGGATAACACTCCAAATATTTCAGCGGGATTGGTTAGAAGAAAAGATACAGCAGCTCAAATATTAGATAGCTCGTTGATCCCTGTTCCGAAGCACTATTTAGTAACTAGCGGAGAACAAGCCATAAAAGCGGCTGAACAATTGGGATACCCCGTTGTAGTTAAACCCGCAAATCTGGATGGAGGCAAAGGGGTAGAAGTTGGTCTTAAAACTTCTCATTCTGTTCGTGACGCTTATACAAGAGTGTCTGAATTATCGAACCTTATTCTTGTAGAAGAATACATTGAAGGTAATGATTATCGCATTCAGGTATTTGAAAATAAGGTGTTGTGGGCTAGTCACCGTATGCCAGGAGGGGTGACTGGTGATGGAATCACAACAGTTGCAGAATTACTGGACATAACAAATGCGGACCCTCTGAGAGGGGAGCCAGGTAGTAATGCATTACTAAAGCGTATCAAACTGGATGACGAAGCATTTGCGTTACTCGAGGAGCAAAACCTTAGTGTAGAGTCAGTTCCTGAAGTAGGAAAATTTGTACGGTTGCGGCGGGCATCCAATGTGGCTAGCGGAGGAATGCCTGTTCCAGTTTTAGATATCGCACATCAAGATAATTTGGAACTAGCGGTAAGAGCTGCTCGAGTTTTACGCCTGGATCTGGCAGGTATTGATTTGTTAGTGCCTGATATAAGCCGCTCTTGGAAAGAAACTGGCGGTGCTATATGTGAAGTTAATGCGCAGCCGCAGCTATTCCCCCATCTGCCCGCAGAGATACTAGAAAAATTACTGGTAAATAAGGGACGTATCCCCGTGGTTGTGATTGTTGGCCAGGTCACAGAAGAGCCTTGGTTCAGGGCTTTGCGTGAAGCGTTGGATAATGATGGCCGTTGTGTGGGGTTAGCATTGCCAACGAGCACCTGGATCAAAAATCAGCAAATCTCTGATGCCGTATTAGGGGGTTATCGTGGTGGAAGTGCATTAATAAATGACTCTACGGTTGAACTGGCTGTTTTAGTAATAGACCGTGATGAAATAGAGAACAAGGGATTGCCGGTGGATAAGATCGATTTGCTGGTGATCGCAGGCCCGGAAATTGATGATAGTGAGGAAGACGATTGGGCTCGTTCCAGAAAGTTATGCTCCTCTCTATGTTCTATCAGTGAAGAAGTTTGTATTGATGAGAAATATGCTCACTGGATTGAGTCTTTAACTGAGGGCTCAACTGTAGTTCGTCAGCCAGAAGAATATACAAACAAAGTATGCAAAGTTATATCGGGGATGTAATGCAAGACAAATCTAAGAAGGTATGTTTAAGCGCAGCAGAAATAGAAAAACTATCTTCTCACTACTTGAATGATGGACGAAAGCAGGAATCCTGGAAAATAGAGCAAGTTGAAATTAGTGGGGATCTGTTGAATGCGACTTTGTCGATGAGCTCCACCTATGTGTCTGATACGGATGAACATGGCTTTCATCTGACAATTTTTTCCACCCTCGAATTTCTTTCACAGCTGATGATTATCTACGGTCATAATTGGGCCGGGCTGGATGAGAAAACAAGAGAGGGCTGGATGGTTGAGAGCCATACTAAGACTGTTAGAGCTATCCGCAACCCAAATGCTATTTATGTGGAAATGAAAGTACAAAAAATGCGCAAGCGAGGCGAAAACTTATATTGTTCAGCTGACTTTCGTGTGACCGATGAGCAAGGCGGGCTCTTTGAAGTAAAGCTAAAAGGTTTCTTATCTTAACTGTTTTAAATACTTTTAATCTTTATTCCCAGATTCACTCTGCTTATGTTGAGATGAGGGCCAAATTAGAACCCGTTTGGTTATCGGTCGCATGAGCATGTAAGCAGCTCGAAGGGCTTTGTTTGTTAAGCCGTTATGAAGACGGACTCCAAAATTTTAAGACAGGCTTTAAGAGGTTTTTATGCATAGTCCTGATGTCTATTGGGTGATCGGTGACTCTACCAACTGTGGCAAGACGACCCTTACTTGTGCGACAGCGCGTGTTCTGAACGCGTCTGGTCGAAGTGCTATCGCATTCAAACCGATTCTCGGAACACGTTTTAAAGAAACCTATGAGTTGTTACTAAATTATAATCCAGAGTCTGAATACGGACTGTGTGGCGACGAATCAATCAATCTATTTCTATCCTCAGACCTTAGTGATTGGAAATTGTTAGATGTGGTAAATCCATTCTGGATGTTGTTTCGTGAAAGCATCAAAGAGCCTATGCTTGTTCGTTGCGGATCAAAGTCATTAAACACGCTTTCTTATCATAAAAGCCGTTTGTTTGATGAGTTTACTGCGAAAAAGGATTTAAAGAATTTTCTCGGTTACTCCCCGCTGTCAAAGCTGGATATGACCGCTTTACCTACCCCTGGTGAATATCTACCTAAAATAGAATCTGCCTATCGTTATATAGAAGGCCTGAACCCAGATGCTATTGTTATCGAGAGCGCGGGCCCCTTTTTGCCTGTCTGGAGGGAGGAGCAGGCAGTTACTCATATCATATTCATATCGGCAGGGAGCGTTTATTTGTTCCCTGAGATAAATTTAAAAAAACGCTTTGATACTTCAAGAGTGCTTCACGTCAAGAACATACAAGCTGAACTCAATGCTGCAGGCGATAGTGCTCGTTCGCTTAAAATGAAGCAGGTTGAAAGGAGCCGGGTCTCAAGCTTTTCGGATAAACTTATGGCGCAGTTACTTCGTTTAAAGGACTGAAGTAATCACCGCTTTTCGTCGAGTCTATCCCAATATCGATAGCCTATTTGTCAGAGACCCAAGGTCTAGGCCAAGACCAACAGATGATGGCCCCTGAGGCGGGCTCTGTTCCATGACTGCCAAGTGGTCAGAAATTTTCTATTGTCTGCATAGGAAAGCTTAAAGAAGAACTGCTCATCTGATTCCGTCTCGACATCATCAATGAGTTGTACAGCAATATCTAATGAAAAACGCCTTCCTTAAAGGCCTGCGCACCGTTGGGTCCATAAGCCAAAATCTTTATGTTCTATGGATTCAGAACGTTATGGCCTTCTAGTATGTTGATCAAAAAAATCTGCTTGATTACTATGACCGAAATTTTATTCAAACTACTATGCTAGGCCAAGTAATGGGAATTCCAGAACAGAATATGATTGGACTTGATAATATTTATTATTGCTGTGTTCAAAAAACTGCAAGCCAATGGTTGCGTGCGGTGTTTGATGATCCATTATTTAATCAATATACAGGTCTAGCTATGCATCCATATAGGGTGCTTGGGTTAAATACGGCCAATATAACTGAGCCTTTTCCTGAAAAGACGGTTGTTACCCATTTGTATATTAATAATGACACCTATAAAAATATTAAAAAAAGTGGTGCATATAAAACTTTCTTCATTACAAGGGACCCGAGAGATAGTGTTGTCTCTTGGTATTATTCAGCGAAGTATTCTCATAAGCTCATGGACCCAATTCCAGAGATGAGAGCTCAGCTCGTTCAGCTTAATAGGGATGATGGTTTAAGGTATATAATCGATAAAATTGACTCTTTTGGTTACTTCGATGCCCAGCTATCTTGGGCAAAAAGTGGTGAAAAGGTATTCAATTACGAGCTGATTTCAAGAGATCCTGAAGAGTTTTTGAAGCAGCTATTTATATTTCTAGATATTCATATGGTCCCTGAGGATTTTCAACAGCTTTGTCATAAACATAGTTTTCAGAAGAAAGCTGATGGTAGAGAGCAAGGTGAGGAAGATATAAATTCGCACTTTAGAAAAGGTGTCGTTGGTGACTGGAAAACTCATCTTGATCAGGGCTTACTCGACTATCTGGATAGTAAATCGCCTAATTTAATTGAAGAGTTAGGTTATCAATAAAATAACCCAGCATTTGTTTGTTTTTATTTCTACTAAAGGCAATCAAATATCATATTTTTTTTGTAATTGCCTTCTGTGACAATCTTTTGTTCACATCTATGTTACTTGAATAACACTTACCAATTTATGGCTCTTACTAACGTTGTTTTATGACTGGTTTTCGCCAAGGTTAGAGTAAAGAGGTAGATCCATCTCTCCTGAGATGGATCTATAACCGTGGATCAATTGCTAATCAGTCAGGTACATCTGCTATAGAAGGCACTACTGCAGATGGAAGATCCGACAGAGCAGCAAGAGCGGCTTCGTGTACTTGCTCGGATGGAACCGCTTTGCCCGTTACTTTTGAGGGCAGAGAACGGGTCGCTGTAGCTGAAGCTACCACGGTAGGGTTATAGCCTAAGCTGAAAGCACCACGAGCAGTGGAATTGACGCACATATGAGACATGAAACCAGCCAGGATAAGGTTGGATACCCCTTCATCCTTCAGCAAGCTATCTAGCTCGGTTTGAGTGAACGAGTTAGGGAAGTTTTTAGTGATAACAGTTTCCCCATCGATAGGAGAGACAATATCTGCAATCTGTCCAATAGGTGCACTCACATCATATGGGGTACCTGGTCCCGCATCATGTTGAATGTGGAAAATTGGCCGTCCAGCTTCACGGAAGCGATCTAATAGTTTTTTGCATTCCTCTAGCGCTACTTCAACACCGTCAAGCTTCATCACGCCCTCGCAGTAGGTGTTTTGCGCATCAATAATAATTAGTGCAGAGTTACTGATAGCGCTGGACTCATGTCCCAGACCTGCAAGATCACGAATGGTGGTTAATTCACTCATAATTTCTCCTTAACGGCTTTATTTTGCTGCGTATTTAGTACGGGATTGTTCATCCTGATTTTTTAGAGGTTGATATTATTTGCCGAACCTAGATGATATACCGGAGGCGTAAGCGGCATAAAAGAGGCTGAAAGTGACAAAATCTCAGATTGATATCGGTATCGTGCATTACCCCGGCGCGTTGCTATCTGCAGTACAGGGTTTGGCAGAACAGTTTTATCTGGCGAATACAATCTGTAATCAGCATGGATTAGGCGATGTATTTAAAACTCATATGTGTGATGGTTCACTGCTGGATACAGTGGCAGAAGCTGAGATAAATCCGCTTCGGGTAATCATTCTACCTCCCTGTTTGGATGATAGTTATTACCTTGACCCTCAAGCAGGATTGCTCAGGTGGCTTAAGCAGCAACACCAGAATGGAGCGATTATCTGTTCTGTCTGTGCAGGCGCTTTTGTGTTGGCGGAAACCGGGTTACTCAACGGTAGAAGGGTTACGACGCACTGGGTGTTAGCCGATGAGTTCTCTAAACGCTTTCCCGATGTGGAACTGGATAGTAACAAACTGCTGATCAACGATATGGACATTGTGACGGCTGGAGGCCTGATGAGCTGGATCGATCTTGGTCTGGAGCTGGTGGCTCAGTTCACAAACTCACAGATTATGCGCCAGTTAGGTAAGTTTCTTATCGTAGATACCTCTCCGAGAGAGCAACGCTACTATCAAACTTTCACTCCTAAACTTGGTCACGGAGATGATGCCATTGTGAAGGCTCAGCATGCTCTGCAGCGCGATTTTAATAAAACGGTTGTGATAAAAAATCTCGCCGAACTCTCTCATCTCACAGAGAGAACTTTCTTACGCCGTTTTGTGAAAGCCACAGGCTTCAAACCAACTCACTATCTACAACATTTAAGGGTGCAAAAGGCCTGTGAGCTTATTGAAAGCAACACCGGCTCTTTTGAAAAGATCGCCACCGAAGTCGGCTATGAAGATATCAGCGCGTTCCGCAAAACATTTGTAAAGATTACTGGGCAGACTCCTAAAGAGTTTAAAAGACGCTTTGTCTGAATATTGATTCTAAGCTGACGCTGTGTTTTCCAGATCACGGAACGTAAGGTCTCAGCTCACCTTAAATAGTTTATCGAACTTGGCAACTTTAAGGATTTTAGATGCAGAATCAGAAGGGTTTTTCAGCGTTACCTCGCCACCAGACTTTTCTGCCTTCTCCTTTAGAATCAATAACATTCCAAGAGCAGAGCTATCAATATGCAGGGTTTTGGATAGATCTACGGTGTATTTAGTATTGGGTTCATTGTGGCTGTCATAGGCCGCTCTGAACTCCTTGTGAATGGAGTAATCGAACCGGTCTGCAACATCGATAGTGAGACTTTTCTTGGATGAATCAAGGTGGGAACGAATCATAGCGAAGGATCTCTTAATCAGCCCTCCTTAGCCTTTTAATATATTCTTGGTGATCCTAAAGATCATACCGTACTTGATTAGGGTATTCACTTATTTTTTGCTTCGATTTTGAGTGGTTGCGAGGGCTTAAGTTAACGCTCTACGATAAATTAATAGCTCTATATACCGTTGGGATAGCAAGACTAAAAGTACTTTTTGATGTCTGGTCTAGGTTACGCAGCTGAGTTGATTTATGTTGGCCGACAGAATTGAAAATAATAATTCAGAATTTCCCGCCAATATGGATGCTTGAAGCAAAGCGACATTGCTATCCAGATTCACCTGGCTGATTGTTAGTGAAAGGGCCTTTGGGGAGATATACCCCCTTGCGGGGGTAAACATTTGGGGAACTATCAATGCAAATTGCGGGCGAAGTTTAAATAGACCAGCCCTTCAGAATTCTCAAATTTTCGTCCCACTTACTTTCCTGATTACCTGCTGCGGTTGGTTCCTTTTCCATTAGTGTATTGATGTTATCCATCTCAGCGCTCTGCGTAAGCGACGGAGGCAGAATCACATTATCGATAACATGAATGACGCCGTTACTGGCCATGATATCTGCGCTGATAACATTAGCTTGATTGACCATAACGGTTTTACCGTTATAGCTCAGGCTAATCTGTTCACCTTGAACTGAGTCAGCAGCCGATAGAGTGGTTGCTGTTGCTGCATCAACTTTTCCTGAAACAACGTGATAGGTGAGTACACCTTGAAGTTGTTTTTTGTTTTCGGGTTTAAGCAGTTCGTTCAATGTTTCTTCAGGGACTTTGCTGAAGGCTTCATTGGTAGGGGCAAATACTGTAAATGGGCCTTCCCCTTGTAGAACTTCTGCCAAATCAGCAGCTTTAAGAGCCGTCACTAGGGTGGAAAAGGCTTCATTGCCAGCTGCAATGGATACGATATTCTGTTTATGTGCATGATCCGCACTGCCCCCAGCGAATGCTGTCATGGGGGCAGCAATGATAAGCGCAGCCGTTAATTTCTGAAGTAAATTCATGGTTCATCTCCTGGTTCGCGTTAGCTTCAATCATTCGCTGTAATATTCCCTTACTACTAGTTACGAGATGGTGTTGAAGTTATGTTCCTTACGCGGCCTTTAGATGACTGGATCAATTTACGGTTGGCTATTTATCACAAGGGCTGGTATTTAGTTCACGGGATCGGGTGTTGAAGTCCTCCATCAGCTGCATAAACTCTGGGCTGGATAGAGCAGTTTTGCGGAATAAGAACTGGAAATCCTTTGTATCATTTTTTACCGGTTGAGCAATTAACTCTTCATACAGAGCAGAAGCTTTCTTGAATTCTGGGCTGAGTTTGGCCAGTTTTTCTTCCTGCTCAGGTGATAGCTCCAACCATAGATTAATGCTCCCCCAAGTGCTCACTTCTTCCGGAAAATGTTTTAAAGCAGTGTGGACTGCGTGTTTATGGCGTTCGATCGACGCCAACTGGATATCCCGATATTGGTTAAGCCTTTCTACGTATTCTGGTAGAAGCTCAGCTGCCAATTTCGAGCTATCGTGTTGCCAGCTGATTTGCGCTTGAGTATACAAGTCGTACTTTTCTGTACAGCTAAGTGTTTCGGCAGAAACAGAAGATGAGATAGCCAATGTGGTACACAACGCGAGGCTATTGAAAATGCGAGCGATTTTATTAGACATTTTAGGGCAGCTTTTCTAGATGTTTTTACTGATTATACGGCGATCACAACGGCTATACGCAGCTACTTAAGTATTGAAATTGTCAGTCAAATAGGCCACATGGAAGGCGATGGTGTGCTGCTGAAGTAGGCCCTACTAGAAAACTGATTCCCGGATAAAAATCGCCATCGCAGTCTGTATAAAATCGTCGATATACGCTCTGGCCTGCCCATGGATCACAACTCTTCCTCTAAGGGTTCGTGGCTCATCTGATGAGTAGCTGCTGTTTAGGGACAGAGTGACTTTGTAGACGGCTTCTTCTGGAATCAGGTTCTTTCCACTCTGGCGGACCAGTATCTCACCTCCATGGGTTGAGGCAAGCATGCCTTGAGGCAGTGTTCGGGTTGCGTCACGGTCTATGCTGTGCACTGTTACCGCTAGCTGAGGCAGGTCTGCGGCCTCGGGATAGAAAGAGCCAATATTGCCCGTCTGGATTCGCTGTAACTGGCTTGGAGTCATATAGGTAACTATCTGCCAGGATGAGGTATCTACCACTGAACCGATCACCTCATTCGCGCCTAGCCAGCTACCTGGCTTAAGATTCTGGTCTTGTGGATAAAAATGACCTGACAGCGGGGCAGTGATTTGATAACGGGTGAGTTCTTGTTCTAAGCCTGCTAACTCGCTCTGTGCTTTCTGCTGCTGTGCTTCTAATGAGGCAAGCTTTTCACGCAGGCTTTCGGTAACACCGGCGGTGGTGCTTTGCCACTTCAGGGTCTCCAGCTGAGTTTCAATTGCTTTTATCTGGAATCGGATGTCTGGGGCATCCAGTCGCATAATGCTGTCGTTTTTGGCGATATGGGTTCCCTGGTGGGTATTTATCTGCAGGACTGTAGAAGGACCTGGAGCAACCAGGAACTGATATTTTTCGGGTTCCAGAATTGCCTGGGTACTGACTCGCTGATCCCAAGGGATGACTGCAACGGCTATCAAACCTGCCAGAAACATCAGTGTGACCCAGGTACGTAGCGAAAGAATGATGCTAAGACTCTGGCTGAACCAGACTTTTATCTCTTTAAACATAGGCAGAATAATAAACCAGAATAGTTCCACTGCAGCCAGTGCAGGTCCCAGCGGCTTGGGCAGGAAGTTATATAGCATAATTGCTATACCAACGAACAGAATCAGCCGATACAGCCAGGTGGCAAGACAGAACAGAATTAGACCGCGTTGGCGTTTAGCGCTGAAATATTCAGGAGGTTCTTCTTTTAAGCCAAAGAGTAGCTCACGCAGCCACCACCTTCCCATGGCAAAAGCGCGTTGATGCAGGTTGGGTATCTCTAACCAATCCATGACCAAAAAGTACCCGTCAAAGCGCATAAACGGAGAGGTGTTAATTAACAGGGTTGAGATCCAGGTAGTGCTGGCAAGAATAAAGGCCGCATCTTTTAACATCCCCGCAGGCAGCAGTGCCCAAAGCAAAGTAGACCAAGCAGCTAAATAGAGCTCGGTCAGAATTCCCGCAGCACCAACCAGCAGTCGCTGACGTTTCTCTTGCAGCTTCCAGACCTCATTTACATCGGTATAAGCCATGGGGAACAAGACCAGAAATGCTACACCCATGGTTGGAACACGACAGCCAAAACGTTTTGCAGTGAAAGCGTGGCCGAGTTCGTGCAAAAATTTGGCAAAGGCTAGGGTAATAGCAAAGGCGGTTAACCCCTGCCAGCTGAAGGTATCTACCAGTGATGCGGTAAAAAGGTCCCACTGCCGTGATAATTGGAACAGTCCTAAACAAAGCGCAACAAAGGTAATCGCCTGAAAGGTTTTGCTATAAAGGGGATTGGTAAGAAATTTCCAGTGGCTGAGCCAGGAATCCGGTTGCCAGAGAGGGATCCGGAAAAACAGATAATGGTGCAGTAACCACTGCCATAGAGAGGTTTTCTGCTTCTCTTGTTTAGCTTTGAACCAGTTAGAACTTTCTGGGCTGTTTTGCTGGAGAAGTTCATTGTCGCTGAGGAACTGAACAACTTGCTCAATATCTACCAAGTCTACTGATATAGGTGTTTCGTCTTCTATCGCCTTTAGAATCTGCTCCGGGCTGTTCAGATGCCAGCGTGAAAGTACCTCAAAGGTGAGCCAGTCAATCTGGAAGAACAGATTACGTACTGGGTCCTGAAGTGACCAGGTTGGCGCTCCCTGTTCTGTTGTTGGGGCTGGGTAGAGGCTTAGCTCCTGACGAAGAGTAGGTTGCATCTTACCAGCCTAACCAAGCCCTTGTTGAAGCGATCGGGCGACGGAATATCCAGTAGCCAAGTGTTACTTTCTCCCCTTCCAGCTTGGCCGTGCCTTTCAATCCGATACGGGGACTGTTGTCACTGTCAGTCAGTTTGGCGCGAACCCGATAGGCATAGTTACCGTCTGGACGTAGTTCGGCCTCATGGGCGATATATTGTAGTTCAGCGTTGATCGATTTTAACGGTTCGGAACTCAGATAAAGAGTAACTTGAGCATTGTCTTGAAGTGGGATAAGATCAGATGGGGCTAGCCAGGCTTCCACTTCGACTTCGCGTTCATTTGCCAGCACCATGATCTTTTCGCCAGTAACAACCGGGCGTCCTTCCCACTCTGAACGGTCATTAAACAGTACGATACCATCGTGTTCTGCTTTGACGATGCCGCGGGCATGCAGGTCGTTCAGGTAACTGATCTCTGTTTCTTTTTCGGCCATCTTCCCTTTAAGTAGAGCCAACTCAGTTTTATGACGCTGATCATAGAGAGCCTGTTGCGCTTTCTGACGGTAATCAGCTTTGATCACAGCTAGAGAGTCTTTGGCAAGCTGCATCCGGTTTTCGATACTGGTGCGGTCATATTCCAGAATCTGCGTATCAGTGTTTACCTGATCATTAGGCTGAATATTCAGCTCTGCAATAACACCATCAAGCGGTGCACGAATTATCGTTGGGTTGAGCGGAATCAGTTCAGCAGGCGCCAGTACATTCTGCTTAACTGGATAAAACATCGCAGCGGCAGCCAGCCCAAGGATGATATTTCGTGGGTGGAACACAAGACGGAGTCCTTGGCTAATAGCGCCTTTGCTCTGATAGGGCGAAGGTTTCCACCAGCGGCTGTTCTGCGCCATCAGGTAATCAGAGCGCGCCCAGACTGATAACCACTCTTTCAGTAGTTGGATCTCGTACTCGTGCCAGGGCTGCTCTCTGGATAGAAAAAGGCCTCCATGAGACTCTTTATTCGCATCGATGACCAATGGAATAAAAAGCCCATTCGCGGGCGCCCACTCCTGCCACTGTTGTGCTGCTTTTCCAGTGAGTTTGCTTGCATTCACCATCAGAGGTTCACAACCCTCTTTGTGCAGCCGTTTGCAAAGTTTGTTCAGCCACTGCATATAGGGTGCATTTGCTTCGGGTGATGCTACGCCGGAAATATGTTGGATGCCGGTTTTTGGAAACCAAAGTGCTGCCTGACGATAAGGGCTCAGGGTATGAGTTTCATTTACGGCAATAAATGCCAGCTCCTGACGATCTTTGGCACTTCGGCATCGACGTGACAAGTGCAACAGTGCATTCAGTAGCTGGGCTTCAGGACTGGGAATGTTAGCTGCGGTCATATTCAGACTTCAGACTCACGTGCTGTGGATAACTCATTCAGCGCCTTACTTAAGGCTGCTAATTGATCCTGATTCTGTTTCCAGGCAAAAACATTTTGTGACTGTAGTTGTTCAGATAACCCTGCCTTGCCCTGAAAACTGGTCAGGTTGTCATCTGGGTTAATCTGGATAATTAAAGTGGTTTCTACCTGACGGCCAGCGGCGTCACTGGCCATAACTTTAATCTCCAGCTCTCCGCTGAAGTCTGCTGGGGCTTTGCCGCTGAAGACCCCTGTTTCGGCATTAAAGTTGAGCCACTGAGGAAGATCTTGACCATCGGCTATCTCCGCTTGGTAAGCAAGCTCAGACGAACTGTCTGTATGGCTGAAGGTATTTGGCGGAATTCTATAGTTGAAAGCCTCTCCACTGACAATAGAAGGTCCGGACAGCATTTGTGGAACAGTAATGGCAGATCCAATCGGATTGATATTATTCTCTTCTGCCTCTACTTCCTTCATGATTTTGTCAAAGGCTGAGTTAAATACCCTAACCACTTGCAGTTCATGTTCTAGCGCTATGCTTTCAGGCACCTCAAATAGCTGATCAGCGTTAGGGCGAGTATCCAGCAACCCCTGATCTTGCTCTGCACCAAATAAAAGGTGGTCAATATCAGGCGTGAGTGAGCGATATTCAGATAGAGGTGATTGCTCTACCACGGCAAATCCAACAAACGCTTCTTGCCCCGACAGCTTCTCTAAGATCTCAGGACGTAATTGTTCTGCTTGCAAAGGATCATCGTAGACAGGCCTGATAATGGTAACTTCGTAACTCGAGGTGGCTGTATAATCGAGGATATCTGTCACCGTGAAGGTGATCGTAGCTGCCGTATCACCTTCAGGTGATGAGTCCAGACGTGGAACAAAATCGTAGGTTATTGTCCTTGTCGCTTCGTCGTAGGCTGTTAGGGTCAGCTCACCAGTGTCTGTATCCAGCGTAATAGCGTTACTGTTGATCGCCTCCAGATCCGCAGGGGTAAGGTCATTTCCATTAACGGTTACAGTAGACAGGCCTTCCGCTGCAGTGAAAGTGAAACTGTTATTAAGCAGTCTGCTGTTCTCAGGTAGCTCCACTCTGGTTGGGATGCTGAGATCTGCGGTAGGTGGAATATCTATTCCGATAACGGTGATATCTACAGTGGTGTAGTCCAGGCTGCCATCGTCATCCGTGATGGTGTAAGTGAAGCTGTCGAGCAGCGTCATACCATCCTGCAGTGAGTTAACTACAGCATTGCTCTGATCGAGAACATAAGTGTAGGAACCATCAGCTTGTACTTGAAGGGTGCCATAAGTGCCAACTACTTGAGTGTCCAGAGTTGTCGGGTCATTCAGGGTTGCCATGGTATAACCTGAAGCAAGCCCTACAACTTCATGTTCGCCATCCATACTCAGTATGTCAGGTGTGTTTGGCCCGGTGATCAGATTTCCAGTAACAAGACCAGACTCTGAGGTTTCCTCAATATCATTGCTGTCGGGCTGGGCATCGGGGACCGAATCATCAATAGAAATATCCAGTACATCAGAAGCCGTACGTGTGTTTACATCCGTTGTTGTGATGATAAAGGCATCTAATATCGGCCCAGAGCTATGGTCCAGAGGGGCGGAAAGCAGGGTGTACTCGTAATTGGTTTCACCTGTACTGCTATCGTATCCAGTAATTGTGATTGTGCCGAGAGAGGAGGTCACAGCGATAGGATTGTTTTCTGCATCTAATAGTTGAGCAAGTGTTATGTCGGTGCCACTGATGCTTATGCTGTCTAGCCCATCCTCAGCCAAAGCAATAAAGGATGAGGTAATACCGGAACTGGTTTCAGCGATAGTGATATCACCATCGGTTTCAGCATTGGAATCCTCGATAGTTACAATAGGTTCGCTTACACCATCAATAGTGATGGTGATGGTTGTATTGCTTAGGCTACCGTCTGCGTCTTGCAGGGTATAGGTAAAGATGTCGCTTAGGCTTTCCCCTCGGTTGAGGGCATTAACTTCGCTGTTTGAAGTATCAATTGTGTAGGTATAGTCACCATTGCTTTGAATGCTCAGAGTGCCATAAGTGCCGGTAATATCAGTGTTAATTGTGCCTGCATCGATCAGATCAGATCCGGTATCCCCTACGGCTATGCCAACAATAACGCTAGGCGTGTCATAGCTTAACTGATCTGCTCCCGTTGCATCGGTGATTGCATTACCCATAACCGTATCTGTAAGGGGTTTTTCATCAATATTGTTACTGTCTGGTACGGCAATTGATGCGCTGTCTTCAATCAGGATCTCCAGAGTATCAGTGGTGGCGCGAGCGTTATTGTCAGTGACGGTGATACTGATACTGTCGAGCGGGTCACCTTCGCGATGGTCGATAGGCGTGGCGCTTGAGCTGAGATAGTTATACTGCACCACTCCGGTTGCATCGTTATAGTCGGTAATGGTCAGGGTGCCTCTTGCGGTGGTTACAGCTATAGGTGTTGTGCTCGCAGCGAGTAGCTCTGCCGCAGTAATGTCTGTGCCTGCGATGGTCAGTAGGCTAAGCCCATCAGCTGCTTCGATAGTAAAGCTGGCAGCACTGATCTCCACCCCTTCCTGCGTGGTGATATCTCCGTCCGCTGTATCGTTACTATCGGTAATGGTGATAACCGGTTCATCGACGCCGTTAACGGTAATGGTGATTAAGGCATGGGTTACACTGCCATCTGCATCTTGTAGGGTATAGGTAAATAAATCGTCGAGGCTTTCACCTGCAGCAAGGGCATTAACATCGATGTTAGCGTTATCCAGGGTATAGGTGTAATCGCCGTTGCTTTGAATATTCAGCGTACCGTAGCTGCCGCTGAGCTCTGTGCCTACGGTGCTGGCATCAACTAAGTCGGCATCTGTATCACCTACCGCCAGACCTGAAACCACACTTGGTGTGTCGTAGCTGAGCTGATCTGCACCCTCTGAATCAGTAATGGCGTTGCCTGTGACGGTGTTGGACGCAGGCTTCTCTTCAATGCTGTTGCTATCTGCTTCGGCAATTGAAGCACTATCTTCAATCAGGATCTCCAGGGTATCAGTTGTGGCACGAGCGTTACTGTCAGTGACGGTAATACTGATGCTGTCGATTGCGTCACCTTCGCTATGGTCGATAGGCGTAACGCTTGAGCTGATATAGTTATACTGCACCTCTCCGGTTGAATCGTTATAGTCGGTAACGGTCAGGGTGCCTCTTGCGGTGGTTACAGCGATCGGAGTTGTGCTCGCGGCGAGTAGCTCTGCCGCAGTAATGTCTGTGCCTGAGATGGTGAGTAGGCTAAGCCCATCTGCTGCTTCGATAGTAAAGCTGGCCGCGCTGATCTCTACCCCTTCCTGCGTGGTGATATCTCCGTCCGCTGTATCGTTACTGTCGGTAATGGTGATAACCGGTTCATCGACGCCGTTAACAGTAATGGTGATTAATGCATGGGTTACACTGCCATCTGCGTCTTGCAGGGTATAGGTAAATATGTCGTCGAGGCTTTCACCTGCAGCAAGGGCATTAACATCGATGTTAGCGTTATCCAGGGTATAGGTGTAATCGCCGTTGCTTTGAATATTCAGCGTACCGTAGCTGCCGCTGAGCTCTGT
>NZ_JAAEQH010000117.1 GCF_024231755.1 Neptuniibacter sp. | reverse complement strand
CTTTTCTATATAGTTCGGGGTTCGACTTTTTAACTAGATTGGAACAGCAGCCATGTCTGATGATATGAAACAAGCCGCTCTCGATTACCATGAATTTCCACGTCCAGGTAAAATCAGCGTGGAACTATCTACAGCAGCTGAATCTCAGCGCGACCTGTCTTTGGCATATAGCCCAGGCGTAGCTGAACCGGTTCGTGAAATCGCGAAAGATCCTGAGAATGCATACCGTTATACCGCTAAAGGTAACTTGGTAGCAGTAATTTCTAACGGTTCTGCAATTCTGGGTCTGGGCGATCTTGGCCCGCTGGCTTCTAAGCCTGTAATGGAAGGTAAATCACTGCTGTTCAAGCGTTTTGCCGGTCTTGACTCTATTGATATCGAAGTAGATGCAGAAAGCCCGCAGGCGTTTATCGACACTGTTGCACGCATCGCTGATACTTTCGGTGGTATCAACCTGGAAGATATCAAAGCGCCAGAGTGCTTTGAAATTGAACGTGTTCTAATTGAGCGCTGTAATATCCCTGTATTCCACGATGATCAGCACGGTACAGCTATTGTAACGGCTGCTGGTATGATCAACGCGCTGGAAATTGCTGGTAAGAAGCTGGAAGAAGCCTCTATCGTATGTCTGGGTGCAGGTGCTGCTGCCCACGCATGTATGAAGCTGCTGGTGAATATGGGTGCGAAAGTAGAGAATATCTACATGATCGACCGTACGGGTGTTATCCACTCTGGTCGTGAAAATCTTACTCCAGAAAAAGCTGCGTTTGCTTCAGAAACTGACAAGCGTACTCTGGATGATGCTATCGATGGTGCTGACGTATTTGTTGGTCTGTCTGGCCCTAACCTGCTATCAGGTGAGCAGCTGGCTAAAATGGCTGCTAATCCGGTTGTATTCGCATGTGCGAACCCGGATCCAGAAATTCGTCCTGAACTGGCTCATGAAACACGCGATGACGTAATCATGGCAACAGGTCGCTCTGACTTCCCTAACCAGGTAAATAACGTGCTTGGTTTCCCATTCATCTTCCGTGGTGCAATGGACGTGCGTTCTACTGCGATCAACGAAGAAATGAAAGCGGCAGCTGTACGCGCATTGGCTGAGCTGGCTAAAGAGCCTGTTACTCAGGAAGTTCTGGATGCGTACGGTCTGGATTCTTTGGAATTCGGTCGTGACTACATTATTCCTAAGGCAACTGATTCCCGTCTGCTGGGTGCTGTATCTACAGCGGTTGCTCAGGCTGCGATTGATACTGGTGTGGCGCGCTTGCCTCTACCAGATAGCTATCCGCTGTCTTAATCCAGAATCTGGATATAAAAAACCGGCGCTAAGCGCCGGTTTTTTTGTGTCTAAATTAAGGTGTTCTTTGAAAGTTGATTTAGAAAATCTCTTCTGTCGCGTTGCTTTTGCTTAGGCTGGCAGGAGCTGCATAACCCGTTGGAGCATTGTCTTTACGGAAGAATTCAAAGATAGCATCATCCTGGCCTGGATAGGCAAGTTGGCCTGTTTTGGGATCGATTTTGACGCTGACAATACCTTCAGGTGCTGTTGGGGCGTTTTCAGGTTTGTCTTTGAGTGCTTCGCGCATAAAGTCGATCCAGATAGGCAGTGCGGCTGTGCCGCCAAACTCTCTTCTGCCTAATGTAGTAGGTTGATCGAAGCCAACCCAGGCGGTTGCAACGTAGTCTTGGTTAAAGCCGGAGAACCAAGCGTCTTTCTGGTCGTTGGTTGTACCTGTTTTGCCTGCAATGTCATTACGTTTTAGTACTAAAGCTTTGCGAGCAGTGCCTCGTTTTATGACGTCCTGCATCATGTTGTAAGTCAGAAAGGTTACCTTCTCATCATAGATTCTTGGAGCTAGCAATCTTTCAGCCGATTCCTGAGTTTCTTCTCCGGTGGCGCAGTCAGAGCATGCTAATTTGGGTTTGCTTTCAAAAAGCGTGTCGCCAAAAGAATTCTCAATGCGTTGGATAAAGTAAGGTTCTACTTTAAAGCCTCCATTGGCAAAGGTGGCGTATCCAGAAACTAGTTGTAGCGGGGTGACATCTGCGCTACCTAATGAAAGTGATAGGTTGTTAGGCAGTTTGCTGCGATCGAACCCTGCTAGATCAAGATACTCTTTGGCAGTGTCTATACCGATAGAGCGTAGTAGTCGAATAGATACCAGGTTCCTGGATTTATAAAGCGCTTCGCGGAGACGGGTTGGTCCATAGAATTTTCTGCTGGAGTTTTCCGGGCGCCAGTTACCTTCAAGTTTCTTATCGTGGAAGACGATAGGTGCGTCATTAATCAGCGATGCAGCTGAATAGCCTTTATTAATTGCTGCTGCATAAATAAATGGTTTGAAGTTGGAGCCTGGTTGGCGTATTGCTTGGGTGCTGCGGTTGAACTTGTTGTGGGTGAAATTGAAACCGCCGACAAGAGATACAATTGCTCCATCGTCAGGATTCAGAGCAACGAAAGCGCCTTGAACTTTGGGTATTTGGGTCAGATGGATTTTTCCCTCTTTTTCTCTGATACGAATTAGATCGCCTACTTGCAGTATATCTTCGGCTTTTTTCGGGGATTTTCCTGTGCGGTTTACACTTTTATAAGGTTTGGCCCATGACATGCCTTCCCAGGATAATGCCGCAGTATTTCCTTCTTTAAGCAGTAGTTCCGCGCTTTTTTCATCTACCTTGGTGACGAGGGCAGGTTTTAGTACTCCAAAGGAGATGACTTTATTTAGTTTCTTTTCAAGCTCGGTGCTAGCTGTGTTTTGGATTTCCCATTTTTCTTCTGCTCCGAGATAGCCATGCCGTTCGGTGTACGCAATTAATCCACTGGATACAGCATCGTTTGCGGTGGTTTGAAGGTTGCTGTTGATGGTTGTATAGACCTTGTATCCATCGGTATAAAGGTTTTCGCCATATTTGTCATAGAGCTCCTTGCGGACCATCTCTGCTACATAAAATGCCCTGAGTTCGATATCGCTAGTATGATATTTGGCCGTTACTGCAGAATTTTTCGCTTCTTCGAGCTGTTGGTCGTTGATGAAGCTGAGCGAGTGCATGCGCTTAAGTATCCAGTTTCGGCGCTCAACGGCCCGGGATGGATTGCTAATTGGGTTAAAGGCAGACGGTGCTTTTGGTAGTCCAGCGATCATCGCGTGCTGTGAAAGGCTCAAGTCCTGGATATTCTTGCCGTAATATACGTTAGCGGCGGCTTGAATTCCGTAAGAACGATGGCCTAGATAAATCTTGTTGATGTAGAGCTCAAGGATTTCCTCTTTACTTAATTCCTGCTCGATTCTCAGGGCTAGAAGGATCTCCATGAATTTACGGCTAAAAGTTCGTTCCCGGGTAAGGAAGAAATTCTTCGCAACCTGCATTGTGATAGTCGAGCCACCACTTTGTATGCGTCCGGTGGTGGCCAGCTGGAATGCGGCGCGGGTGAGGCCTTTGATGTCGATGCCAAAATGGTCGAAAAAGCGGCTGTCTTCCGCTGAAATGAGGGCGTTGACAAATTGTGGGGGTATTTCATCAAACTTGATTGGAGTTCGACGTTTTTCGCCAAACTCTGCAATTAGTTTGTTGTCCTGAGAGTATATGCGCAAAGGGGTTTGGAAACGGACATCACGCAGAGTATCTACTTCAGGAAGTTTTGGCGAAAAATGGTAATAAGCGCCAGCAATGGCAATTAACCCGATAAAAAAACAGGAAATTCCGAGTTTAAACAAAAGTTTGAAAAGCGAAAATGTGGCTGGCATGCTAATCTGACAGTAATGAAGTTTAGATAAGGTCTATTATATAGACAGGTTAAGGTTTTGCTCTAGCGGATATTGAATTTTAATTGGCTTAAATGCACGCTAGAGTGCATAAGTACTATATTAAGCTTTGCATTAACGCAGTATTAATTAGGGAATCTCATTGTGT
>NZ_JAAEQH010000116.1 GCF_024231755.1 Neptuniibacter sp. | reverse complement strand
GCATAGATACCATTAACGTAATCTGCAATCTCAGACTCAGGGAAACGAGACTTGAAGTAGTTCTGTAAAGCAATCCTATCCGCTTCAGGATTAACGGTTTTCATGTCGAAACCGGAATCCGCTGCGTAGGTCATTTGAGATGCCGCAGCAACCGTCAGACCCAGCGCCAATGTTTTTATTATTTTCATTCTTCACACCCCACAGTTAGCCGGATATTACCGGCTCACTGATTATTTGATCTTGGCAGTTTCAGTTGCTGTAGCACCTGTATTTTCTACCCAGGTCATGGTCAGCTCATCACCTTTAGCACCGCCTGCAAAATTGAATGCAAAGTACGGGTTTTTAGAGATCGCTGTACCCAGATTAGCGGCAAAAACCTCTTTACCAGCGTGCATAACTTTTACTTCCTGCAGGAACTTTGCAGGGATCACTTCGCCGGTTTTCTTATCTTTACGCTGACCTGTTTCCATGATGTGCTTCGCCATCATTTTTACTTTGGTTTTGCCGCCAGCCGCTTTAGCTTTAACTTTTAAAATACCTTTAGCCATGATTCTTACCTCGTCTTAGCCTTTAACTGGATTAACCGCCACAACCACCGATGGTTACTTTTACTTCTTTAGAGGCGCTGTAAAGCTTACCGTTTGCCTTAACAACCGCTGTTACTTTGGAGGTTTTACCCATACGCAGACGAGTAGATACATCCGCTGCTGTACCAGCAGGAATCATAAACTCTGCAACCAGTGGGTTAGGGTTGTTCTCAACGAAAATGCTCATTGATTCAACACCCGCCATGCTGGAACGAACTGTTACTGGTACAACTGCACCATTCTCAGCGATGTCTGGCGCTTTCATGGTTACTTCAGCGCTTTCTTCTGGCATTCCACCCAGAAGTTCTTTCATTGCTGTAGCCTGATCTTCCGCGTCAAATGCTTTAGTTGACCAAGCCGCCATTGCGATGCGTGGCATCAGCACACTGGCACCTACCAGAGCGCCACCTGCAGCGATAGCTTTAACTACTGAACGACGATTCATGCTCATTCTTTGTATCCTCTTGCTTTCACCCATTCAGGGAGATCAGAACTGGTAGATGTACTCTACAACAGCATCAATTTCTTCTTCTGACAAAATCCAGTGCTTACCGAGAGGAGGCATGATTGTCAGAGGGTTGTTTTTGGTCGCATCCCAGATCTGGGCACGAAGTTTACGCTTGTCTGGGTAGCGCGCTTTCATTGCGATAGTAGGTGGTCCCTGGTTACCTGCCAAGTTCGCATCGGGATCATCGATGGCATGACAGGAGATACAGTTGCCACGGGACTTACCCATATAAACTGCTTTACCCAGTGCGATCTGATCTGCGTGGTTATCTGCTACAGCAGGGGCCGTAGTAAACATTGCCAACAGTCCAGCTGCGCACAGCGAGGTGGTCAGCTTCCGCATTGTTTCTCCTCCGGAGTTCTGTCTTTCAACAGTCATTTTTATTGTTATGGATCGCTCTATGAGCGATAAGGCCCGGTTTTATAACCAGGCCTTATATACTAATAAGCTTTACTTGCTAGATTCAACCATGTAAGCCACTGCTTGTTCAACCTGCTTATCACTAAGGTCTACACGTCCACCTTTCGGTGGCATTACTCCGGTATCACCGGTAAAACCTTTGATCGCATGCTGAACCATCACAGGCATACCCTGTTTGATACGGCCAGACCAAGCATCCATATCACCCACTTTTGGTGAACCGGTCAGACCTGAACCGTGACAAACCTTACATGCACCCTCGTAGGTTGATTTACCTGCCATTGCCGCCTCTGAAAGAGAACCACCTGCAGCAGCACCATGTGCAGCCACGGTTTCGCCTTTCAAAGTAGCTTTACGCACTTTCTCTTTATGCCGTTCCTGCTCCATCTGAGCATCGTGGGAAGCAGCTGGCGCGTCTGCACCTTCAACAAAGTGCCCAACAGGTGTGATACCTCTCAGAGTACCTGCGATCTGCATTTTCTTAGGATCTGCACAGTTTTTCATGCAACGCGCATTTTTAACATCTGGGCGCGGATCTACAAAAAAGTTTTCCTGATTTGGCATCTCAATTTTCGCTAGATTATCCTTGGTCAGAACAAAATCCTCATCAATAACCTCGTTCAGGTATAGAACATAGGCTGTGATGTCGTATACCTGTTGATCAGACAAAGAACGCGGTGCTGTAAACGGCATCGCACGACGAATATAGTCATACAGGGTAGACGCGTATGGCCAGTATGACCCAACAGTTTTAGTTGGACGCTCTTCAGTCAAAGTATCCTGACCACCAGCCAGTACAGGCCAGCGACCTTCACCTTCACCAAACAAACCATGACAGGTTGCACACAGCGCTTCGTACTGCCCTTCACCTGCTTCAACTGTACCCTTACCTTCTGGCAGTCCCATACCGTCTGAACGGATATCGATATCCCAACCAGCAATCTCTTCTTGAGTTGCCGTTGCACCGATACCTAACTTACCCGCCTGAGCAACTGTGCCTGTTACTGCCAGAGCAGCACCCAGACCAACAGCCAACAGGGATTTTTTCAACTGTTTGCTATCAAGTGATTTGAACATTGGTAACCTCCCCTGTAGGCGCCACTTTCCAAGTGTGGATAGAGTTTTTGTGGTAGATCGAGTTGCCGCCACGAACTTTACGTAGCTGACCCAGCGTTGGCTGTACATAACCGGTCTCGTCAATTGCTCGAGACTGCAGCAGCCATGGCTGACCTTCCCACTTAGTTACCAGACTGAAACGCGTCAGTGCTTTGTCCAGTACCAAGCCTTTAAGCTTGGCTGGTACCCAGTTCACGCCGCCATCAAAGGAGACATCAACCTGTTTAATCTTACCGCGACCTGACCATGCAATACCTTCAATCTCCAGGAAGCCAGGCTTCACCAGTGGATTCTCTGGGCAAGGGCTGGTGATGACTGAGTTAGTTTCCTGCACGAAAGTAAATTTACGTGCACGACCGTCCGGCATCAGATCGGTGTATTTAGATGTTTCTTCACGGTGATACCAAGGCTTGTCTCCCACTTCCAGACGACGTAGCCATTTAACCGAGGTATTGCCTTCCCAACCTGGGTTCAACAAACGCAGAGGGTAACCCTGTTCTGGACGCAGCATCTCACCATTTTGAGCGTAGACAACCAGTGTATCATCCAGCGCTTTCTCGATTGGAATGGAGCGGCTCATATGGGCACCGTCAGCACCTTCAGCCAAGATCCACTTACCTTCCGGTTTAACACCTGCCTCTTCCAACAGAACACGTAGTGGAACACCCGTCCATTCACAGCAGCTCAACATGCCATGGGTGAACTGCAGCGCTTCCATCTGCGCGCCTTTCCACTCCATACCACCGTTAGCGGGACATTCGATAAATTTGATTTCTGATACGGATGGGAAGCGCATCAGATCTTCCATAGTGAAGATAATTGGGCGCTCAACCAGACCGTGAATAATTAGACGGTGCTCATCAGGTTTAACCTGCGGCACACCACCGTGATAACGCTCAAACACCAGACCGTTAGGCGTGATAATACCTTTCAGGTCCTGTAGTGGAGTCATAGAGATAGATGCGATGGAATCAGCTGTTAGCCAAGGCACTGTACGACGAACAACATGGTTCTCAAACTGAGAAGGCGAACCGTAAGGGTGCTCAACTACCCCATGACCGAGCTGCTTACCCCAAGCAGGCTCATTCGGTGGTAGGTTAGCTTTATTAATTTCACCTGCAATTGAACTGCCTGCGATAGTGGTTGCAGCCATTCCCGCGGCTGCAGCAACCCCTTTACGCAGAAAATCACGACGATCATTGATCGAAAGATGCTCGGATTCCCGAACCATCTGCTCCATCAACTCGCGCGTGCTTGGACCTTTGATGATCTTGGACATTCATGCCTCCACGTGGCGTACCAAAAGCACTGATTTATTCTTTTATTATTTTTAGCAATAACTATATATAAACAAAGAATATACAAGAATTCGACCATCGTATAAACCTAATATATAAAGCTCTTATATAAGAGTGATTGACCAGAACATTAATGCATAACGATTAATAGCACTGATTAATCACAACCCTTGTAGCTTGCGGTATAGCGTTCTTTCACTAACTCCGAGCGCATCAGCAAGTTCCCGATTACGCCCAGAATAAGCATTTTTAACCTGCGATAGATAAACTGACTCCAGCTCTGCCAGAGGGATCAGCTTCCCATCACTAACGAATGGAGGAATGCTGCCTATGCTCCTATTCATGCGACACTCATCCGGTAAATGCTCGACATTAATCACTCCATCATCGCTCAGCAGTACAGCCCGTTCGAGTATGTTTCTCAGCTCTCGGATATTGCCCGGAAAGCTGTAATTTTTAAGAAAAGCCAGTGCAGAGGAGCTAACTTTTATAGCCTCGGTATCCGGCAAACGCTGCAGCAGAGCCAGGATCAATAAGGGGATATCTGTTTTTCGTTCCCTTAAGGCTGGTAACTCTATTGGGAATGTACTGATGCGGTAGAACAGGTCTTGTCTGAATTCACCCATCTCAACCATCTGTTTCAGCTTCTTATGGGTCGCACATATCAATCTGAAATCAGCATGTTTTAACTCCAGTCCACCAACCGTTCTATAGGTTCCTGTTTCGATCAGGCGCAGAAGCTTTACCTGTAAAGAAAGAGGGATATCTCCCACCTCATCAAGAAACAGAGTGCCACCACGCGCTGCTGAGACTAGACCCTCTTTACGGTTGATCGCTCCGGTAAATGCACCTTTCTCATGCCCAAACATTTCACTCTCAAACAGGGTTTCACTCAACCCGGAACATTCAACTGTGACAAAAGGAGCCTGTGCTCGGCCGCTCACATTATGCAACCCTTTCGCCACAAGCTCTTTTCCTGTTCCTGACTCCCCTAACAAAAGAACTGATATTTCACTTGGGCCAGCCCGTTGAATCAAAGAGACCATCTTATTAAAAGCCGGAGATGAACCAATCAGCCCCTGCCCTTCAGGTGTGGCCTGAGCAACCTTAACCAAATGCATTATTTCGAGATAGTAGCGGGGTTGTCCCTCATTGTGTGGCAGAGGAAGCATTTCAACATCCACATGCTCCTGACCAAAAGGAGTGTTGTGCAGATGTAAAACGCGCTGCCTACTTCCAGTCTGCTGACAACGTTTCAGCGGACATGACTCACCTTCCTGATCACAGGGATGTGCATAACCGTGAGATACCTGATAGCAGTGCCTTGATACCAGCTCTGTCTCACTGGAGTGATGTTCCTGGTACGCTTTATTAGTCGCCAGGATCTGGTACTCATCAGACAGCACGGCCGCAGGCTGAGAGAATGCTTCCAGCAATGCAGATAGCTCGGGAATTGAAGAGAAGAGTTGTTCCACACCATCACCTGTTCTAGCGGATAACCCACTGACATATGCGTCAGAAAATGACATGACTGAGATAGAAAACAGCCATTTATGTCAGGTCAGATATACCTGGATGCTAGTGTAAGGCAGGCAATAAATGCAAATATACTAATAAAATATTTTCTTATATAACAAGAAAGCTATAGAACCTTATTGATGATGCGGATGAGAGAATGTTTTCATCCTTTGCAATAACAGCTCAGGATCACTCTCCACAATGAGCATGTCAAAATAGTCGGGATGCAGGAACCCACTGTCGCGCATATGCTTTAGAAAACTTATCAGCCCATCAAAATACCCTTGCATGTTCAGCACCCCGCAAGGTTTATAGTGACTACCAATCTGAGACAAACTTAACACTTCAAACAGCTCATCCAAAGTACCGGTCCCTCCAGGCAAAGCAACCACACCATCACAGAGTGATAGCATCTGTCTGTTTTCGTGTTTGCATATCTTCCACTTCGATAAGCTGAGTTAACCCACTGTGAACTCGTTCTTTGCCCTCCAGGAGCACAGGCATCACTCCTGTTACACGACCAGCCTTTTCAAGAACCTTGTCCGCTAACACGCCCATCAAACCACTCTGAGCACCGCCGTAAACCAGTTCAATGTTTTCTTTAGCCAAAACCTCTGCAAACTGTTCCGTGTAATTAACTAGCT
The DNA here is from genome assembly GCF_024231755.1 of Neptuniibacter sp. Lineage (GTDB taxonomy): Bacteria > Pseudomonadota > Gammaproteobacteria > Pseudomonadales > Balneatricaceae > Neptuniibacter. Next base: position 21,292 of record NZ_JAAEQH010000116.1, on the reverse strand, counting down.
CAGGTTCCGAGCCCATTTTTGAACCGCAGAAAACAGCAATTTTATCCATCGATATTTCTCAACTTACAGGCAAAAAAAAGGCTTCCTTATAGGGAAGCCTCTTCAACTTATTCCGCTTAACGCATCTCTGCGTTTAAGCGATCCAATGCGTCTGCAACTTCCATACTAGCCTTCTCCATCGCGGATAAATGCATCGCTGCAGTCTTAACATCCCCTGTTCGAGCTGCGTCAACTGCAGCCAGACCAGATGTATGTACTCGCTCATGCGGAGCTTCCAGACTTTGGAAGCTTGAACAGGAACTATAGCGCTCGCGGCCAGCGCCCATGTAATACCAGTTACCTAAGCGGCAGGAAGTATGATCAGCAAGAGAGGTCATACCGTCAAACTGACCAGACACGATGCCCTCGTATACTTTATTCTTCCAGTTAACATGATCCAATTTAACTGTCTCAATAAAGGTATCAGCAGCACTGGCACTAATAATGGTGTTCATACGCCCAGACAGCTCTACAACGCTTTTTACACCCGCTTTAATCTGTTCCGCAGAAGCAACAACCTCACTACTGAGTATGTCGACCTGACCAATATCATCAGAAGCAATCGCCGTCTGAGAGCTGATCTGGCCAACTAGGCTAGCGATCTCATCACTGGCTTCACTCGCTTTACGAGCCAAGTTACGTACTTCATCCGCTACTACGGCAAAACCACGTCCAGATTCACCCGCACGCGCTGCTTCAATCGCAGCGTTCAATGCAAGCAAGTTGGTTTGGTCTGAGATATCACGTATAACACCAACAAACTTCTCAATCTGCTCAGAAACAGTAATCAAACCTTTTACGTGGTTATTTCCGTCTTGGGCATTAGCCTGAATAACATGGACACGATCAAGAATAGTCTCTACTGCTTCTTTGGTTTCATCAAAGATAGACATGGAATTATTTAGGCTATCTTTTTCCTGCTCCAAATTCTGAGCCGCAGTAGCAATGGTCTCACGTACTTGAGAGACAAGTTCGCCACCCTTAACCCAAGCCGCACAGACTTCGCGCTGGTCATCAGCATCGTTGTTCGTCTGAACATTTTCCTGTTCATAGCAACGGCGCGTCAGTTCCTGATTTTCATTGATCAGGCGGTCATTATTCGCACGCAGTTCTGCAACCTCTGCCTGGAGTTCTTTAATTTGCAGATTTAATTTGCCAGAGAAAAACATTCAAACGGTCCTCTTAGAATTCATTCCTAGTAGCCGAGCATCATATAATTTATGAACGTTCGTTTCATCCGTTAAATACGGGTAACCACCTACTTTTTGATCTACATTCGGCCAAACTTAGGTTCAATAACGAATCAGCATATAAGACATTACTAAAGCAAAATATAACTCTCTCAGTATTCTCTGACATTACCTCTGATCAGCAAAATGGATAATTAAGACGAGAACCACTATCCCAAAGGCTTAAACTGCCCTAGAATCTGGATTAGTCTCCGTTAGGTTAAAGATTTAAGGATATTCCCAATGGCTAATATTGCGCTGACCGATGATCAACACAAAACTCTGATAAAAGAGTTTTTTGCGAAAAGGTCCGCCCGCCAACTACTCAGTAAAGCCGAACTTATCGATATAGCGCAACGCCTGAATGAAAAAGTCAGCTTGCCATTTCTGAGTGAAGCCAAAGAACATGCGGTTTTACTGAAGATTGTTCTGAAATTGGATAATTACCTATACGAAACACTCCCTAACGAGATCTACGAGCTTATATACAATATCGATGAGGGCTTTGATGATAGCGAAGCTGCATTGTTAGCTGCCCGCCTCAGTAAGCAAGCAAATAACGAGATCAACCTACCTTTCCTTACAGACCATCTGGAATACTACTCAATTACGTTTTTTCTAACGTTAATGATCAACGCTATGCGTGAAGGTTCAGATCTTGAGCACGCCATCAAAGTGACTAAACATCCAAGAATGATGGAAGATGATTTCCCTTTCCCTGATCTGATCTGATTAGAACGGGATGATTGCCAAACATATCCAGACAGCATTAATCGGAGCCTTCTGCTGTTTGATAGCGGCTTGTTCTACTCCGAGACAATATGAAGCGGAGCTCCCGGAAGAACTGTTGCAGAAGGAACAAACTGAGCAGTTTAAACAGGCACTCCAATACCAACTGAAACAACGCATCCGCTTAGTAGAGATCGCCCACCCATTACTGATCCACAATGTTGAGAGATGCGGTAAAAGAACGCGCTACAGCGCTGGGGTTTTCCTGCATAAAATATCTGAATACCCCAAACCGCAACTTAAAGCGGTCAAGCAGTTATACGGAAGTGAAGATCAATTAAAAGTTCTTCATGTGCTTGATACAGGAGCCTCATCAGAGAAACTGTTTGCAGGTGATCAAATTCTCCTTATCAATAAACACCCTGTTCCGGACACCTCAGAAGCAGCAATCGATCTACTTAAAAACGAAATGCAATCGGGGCAGACTCTCAAGCTCCAAGTTATGCGTAATAAGCAGAAACTCGAGATTGCTATACAGCCGGATCATCTCTGTGATTACCCGATCCAATTAAGTCAGTCTGATGCGGTGAATGGCTATGCGGATGGTTCACAGATAATTATCACCTCGGGTTTAATGCGTTTTGCCAACAAAGACAATCAACTGGCGCTAATCATCGCTCATGAGTTGGCGCACAATACTCTTCACCACATTCCTCAGAGGCTGAGTAATACTGCTTGGGGGGGATTGATTGATATTATTCTTAACACCAGTGGCATCCCTAGCCCTTTTGTTGCCGCCGGGTTGGGTGCCAACCTTTACAGTCAGTCCTATGAAACTGAAGCAGATCTGGAAGGGCTTGAGCTAATGTATAACGCTGGATTTGAATTGGAGGGTTTAGAACTGTTCTGGCGGGATATGGCGATGATCCACCCAGCCATTATTACTCACAACCAATCCACCTCTCACCCCACGACTGTTGAACGGGCAATACGTATACGAAAAGAAATTGCCGAGCTAACAAAAGATAGCCGTTCCATCGATACAACTTCCCCTCCCCCATACGAAAAGTAAATCAGCTAAAGTAACTCGCTTGTTGGGTTTTCTGCTTTTCACACGGCATATGCTGAATTCCTCAAGCACATGCATGTATACTGTTTGTTAGAAAATAAGAATTATCTGGAGTTGCGTTAATGTCTGACGAGCCATTTTTCCTAAAGGAAGAGAAAGAGAAGCTAGGCCTACAACGGGCGGGAAATATCGAAGCCTCCGTAGAACCTCTGCAACTAGGTAAACGCGTTAAAGAGATCCGCCTCAGTCAGCATCTGACTCTAGAAGAAGCAAGCAAACTCACAGGCTTGGCCCGCTCCACACTTTCTAAGATAGAAAACGAGCAGATATCTCCCACCTTCAGCGCTGTTAATAAGCTGGTGAAAGGCCTGGGAATAGATATGCCTCAGCTTTTTACTCAACCACGCAAAGGCGCTGGTGCGGGAGGCCGCAGAGATATCACCCGTGGTGGCGAAGGTCAGCCACACCCAACCCCAACATATGAGCACGAACTACTTGCGACCCAGCTCAGCACTAAAAAGATGATTCCTTACCGAACCACAGTGCGAGCACGCAGCTTTGATGAATTTGCAGATTGGGTTCGTCATGATGGCGAAGAATTTCTGTTTGTTCTACGGGGATCTTTACTGCTGTATACAGAATTCTATGAACCACTGGAGCTGTTTGCCGGTGATTCAGCCTATTATGACTGTGAGATGGGACACGCTCTGGTATCAACGGGCGAGGAAGATGCCGAGGTAATTTGGGTAACAGCCTGATCAGGTATAAACAATCAGAACTGAACAATTGTTCACTATTCCGCTTTTTTGTTTATACTGAACTTAACCTTCCTGAACACCGCCGCAAACAAGTTGCTTGAGCACTGCTCAGCAATACAATTAATGCGGCGGTTTTTTTTTACTCTTTTCCAGCCCTGTTCCAACACAATCGTACCAGCCACTTACCATCCATAGCCGGACAAATTAATTGTATTGTTTTCCATCCAAACACCTGAAGTTTTCAGAGTGTTAAGTACTGATTCTGGCTTTGTCTCCAACTCTGCAAACTGCTGTAGCAAGTTAGAAATTTCTTTATGCAATTGGTCGGGATTGTTCAGGTTGATCCACAATTCATAGGTATCGATCGCCAACACAGGAAAGTCTTGCTGCTCTAAAAAGCCGATCCACTTTTCCAACAACAGCAATTCCTCGGTTGTCAGATATGGCTGTAATTTTTCTTTACGTTTGTTGAGCCGGGTAACTGCATCCTCTTGATCCGTCAACAAAACAGGATATTCATCACCTTCCTCATGGGTTAACACTTCACTTTCACTGGTGTTAACTTCAAATAACTCGATATCATCAATAGCAAAAGCCATTAACCAATAAACAGGCAGTTGATGGTTAGCAGCACAGATCATCTCTGCGTTAGGTTGCCCTGTAAGGCCACCGGGGAAACCATCCATCCCCATCATAATAACTCGTGTACCCAGCAATCTCTTATCTCCTACAACTGTTCAATCTTGTAACCTTGAGCGTTGAGTGCTTTTAAAATACCATCCGGGCCAATCAGATGGGCCGCCCCGACTAAAACCAACTCAACCTCCTCGGTTGTTAACATCCTTTTGATCTGCGGCAACCAGTTCAGGTTACGCTCCACCAGCAGTGATCGATAAACCCTGGGATAATAACGGCGCATATCTGCAACCACGGTTTTCTCCAACCCTTTGAGATTACCCTGCTTCCAGTCCTTAACAATCTTATCCATCATCTCTTCAGTTTTTTTCACATTATCCAGAGACTGGCGCAAAAACTGTTCCTCATTACCCTCACCTAGATTGCCAATAAAACCCAAGTGAGTTTCGATGCTCTCTAGCCCTGCAACTGACTTACCATCCTTCACTGCACGGTTGTAATACACTGTATCCGCGCCCTGCTGCGATATACCCAGGCGCTGAAACTCCACTGCCATCATGGTCAACATAACTCCAGCAGGCTTCATGGTTAGAAACATATTAGGGATTAACCCTCTCTCCTGCAGATACTTATTTAGATCCGCATAAAGCTGCTCTGAAATCTGTTGGTTTAACAATCTTCCATCCTGATAGCTGAGCTGAGCCATCAACTGAAACTGAGTTGCAGGGTCTTGAAGCTTGGCCATATCCGTTTCAAGCACCACAGCAGCGGCATCCGAATATGCATGATCAAAAGCTTTTGGAAAAGGCAGATCTTTAGCAGAGAGCATATGAACTGTTCCACCTAGATATAAATACTGTCCCTCTTTACTCACTTTCCAGAGAGAGGTCTCTGCAAATACTGAAGAGCTAAAGATCAACAGAAATAGTGAAGGTAACAATAAATTTTTTCTCAAAATCGGCACCATTCCAGCAGAAAGTTCTTTATAACAAAGACCTATATCAGCTTACTCATAAAATATTATTTATTCTTATAAAAATGATAGGTATGGTTTGAAAAAACACATAATCCCGGTACAACAGAATGAGCGAACTGACTTCATCAGATCTGAATATACTGCTGGTCGAGCCCTCCGCAGTGCAACGAAAAATTATTCGTAAAGAATTGCATAAGGAACTCGTTGAAGATATTGATGAAGCCGACTCTGTTGAAGCAGCACAGAATCGCATCCGTGCGGTACAGCCAGACCTTGTTATCAGTGCACTGTACCTTCCTGATGGCTCTGCGATGGATCTGTTACAAGGTATTCGCCAGAATCCGGAAACTAAAGATCTGCCTTTTATGCTGGTTTCCAGTGAAACCCGCCATAGTGAATTAGACCAGTTTAAGCAATCCGGGGTTATCGCTATTCTGCCCAAACCCTTTAACCACGATCATCTTGCGACTGCGATCAATTCAACACTGGATCTGCTGTCACACGACGAACTGGATCTGGAGTATTACGACCCTACTTCGTTACGCGTATTGGTCGTTGATGACAGCAGAATGGCACGTAACATCATCAAAAAAGTACTGGGCAACCTCGGTATCAACCTAATTACAGAAGCCACGGATGGCTCCGAAGCGATCACACTACTGCCTGAAGGCTTTGATCTGGTTGTCACCGACTACAATATGCCGGAAGTAAACGGTTTGGAACTGGCGGAATACATTCGGAACTCGATTGATTACTCGCACTTGCCAATACTCATGGTGACGAGTGAATCCAGTCAGGCACACCTTAGCAATGTTTCGAAATCCGGTGTAAATGCCATGACTGACAAACCATTCGAGCCCTCCACTGTTAAACAGTTGCTGGCGCGCATCCTCGAAGACTAAACCGAGACAAATAGTCCTTAAACCACTACAGATACGGTTCAGGCACTGAGCTTAAGGCCAATTCATCCAGGCAGCAAGATAACGGTATAAACAACAAAAACCACTGCACACTTCTTGTTCAGTTTGAAATCACGTGTATAATGCCACGCTTTCCCACCGGAGCAGTCTATACTTCATCGCAGTGATGCAGTCCTGCCCCAACCTCAAACAGGTAATCCGTACAGATGAATTCAGAAGATCAGCTATCTTTTGCTGAGCTTGGCCTTGCCGCTCCCGTATTAAAAGTGCTCGATGAGATTGGTTACGAAACACCCTCTCCAATTCAGGCAGCCAGTATCCCTCACCTACTCGAAGGTAAAGACTTGCTGGGTATTGCCCAGACTGGTACTGGTAAAACTGCAGCCTTTTCACTTCCGCTGCTTTCTCGTCTGAACCTGAAAAGCCGTAAGACACAACTTTTAATACTGGCACCAACCCGTGAGCTGGCTATTCAGGTAGCTGAAGCCTGCCAGACTTATGCGCGTAACCTGCCTGATTTCCATGTTCTGCCTATTTACGGTGGTCAGGCTTACGATACGCAGCTACGCCAGTTGAAACGTGGTGCTCAGGTTGTAGTAGGTACTCCAGGCAGGGTGATGGACCATATGCGTCGCGGTTCTCTGAAACTGGATCATCTGGAAGCTCTGGTACTGGATGAAGCCGACGAAATGCTACGTATGGGCTTTATCGATGATGTTGAGTGGGTACTGGAACATACACCAGACACGCGCCAGATTGCGCTGTTTTCAGCAACAATGCCTACACAGATCAAAAAGGTAGCGGAAAACCACCTGAATGACCCTGCTGAAGTTCGTATCAAGGCGAAAACAGCGACTGCTACTACCATTACACAGAAATACCTACGTGTATCCGGTCATCATAAACTGGATGCGCTGACTCGTATTCTGGAGATGCAGACATTCGACGCGATGCTGATCTTCGTACGAACTAAATCTGCAACGGTAGAACTGGCTGAGAAACTGGCTGCGCGCGGCTATGCAGCAGAAGCACTGAACGGTGATATTTCACAGCAGCTACGCGAACGCACCATCGATAAGCTTAAACGTGGCCAGATCGATATTCTGATCGCAACGGATGTAGTTGCACGAGGCCTTGATGTTGAACGTATCAGTCACGTATTGAACTACGATATTCCGTACGATACTGAATCTTACATTCACCGTATTGGTCGTACTGGCCGTGCTGGCCGTGAAGGTGAAGCGATCCTGTTCGTATCACCTCGTGAGCAGCGCATGCTTAAAGCGATCGAACGAGCGACAAGGCAGAAGATTGATGGCATGCAGTTGCCATCCACTGATGATATCAATGAAAAACGTGTACAGCGTTTTGTAGATCGTATCAGTGACGCAATTGATAGCCAGGATCTGGACTTCTACCGTAACCTGCTGACTGAATACCAGCAGGAACATGATGCTGATCCAATTGTTATCGCATCTGCACTGGCCCATCTTCTTCAGGGAGAAACTCCTCTTCTGATGAAGGATGAGCCACGTCCGCCTCGCCAGAACAGAGAAGAACGTGACGGCCGCAACAAACGCGCACCTAAAGGCATGTCAACCAAAGCTAAGCCTTTGAAGGACAACCCTGAAGTAGAGATGAAGCGCTACCTTATTCAAGTGGGCCATGAACATGGTGTTGCACCTAAGAATATTGTTGGGGCAATCGCTAATGAAGCGGATCTGGATGCAAACTTTATAGGTTCAATTGAGATCTTTGATGACTGCTCCACAGTGGATCTGCCAAGTGGCATGCCTAAGGCAGTGGTACAGCAGCTCAGCCGTGCTGTAGTTTGTGGTCAACGCCTGAATATCCGTGTTGCTTCTTCTGATGGCGGTAAAGGCCGTGGTCGTTCACACAGAGGCAAGAAAGGCGGTGGTAAAGACGGTGGCAAACCTCGTAATCGTCCAAACCGCAACAAGAAAGATTCGAAGAAGAGCAAAGAGAGTTAGTTGATAGCGATCCGAATCGACTTGAGTATGCGCTTCTAACAAAGCGCAACTGACTCTGATAACCGGGCAGAGTTACAATTTAGCAATGATCAGCTTCCTAAAAAAAAGCGTCAGCAAATTTCTTATCGGATTGGTATATCTATATCAATATCTGATCAGCCCGGTTCTAGGCCCTCGCTGCCGCTTTTACCCCACCTGCTCCAACTACATGGTTGAAGCAATCCAGATTCATGGCCCAATCAAGGGAACCCTGATGGGTTTAAGGCGCCTTTCGAGATGCCATCCCTACAATGACGGCGGCTACGATCCGGTACCCGGTTCTGAAAACAAAGATTCAGAAAATCATCAATGCTGTGATAAGCCTGATCACCAGTAATTAAGCAGCAGTAAATCAGCCTAAGCTGTCTTCGCCATCTTAGCTTTAGCCGAAAAATCTGGCTGTTTTTTAATCTATCTGAAAAATCATAGGCTTATTTTATTTTGACACCCTTTAGCACACTGGCTATAGGGTTTAATATACACACAATTTTGTGTCGCCGGATAAAGCTAGATTCTATGTTTACACCGCTGTCAGTTATTCTTTACGTCACCGTTTATATGGCACTTCTTTTTGCCATAGCACAGGTGGTGGAAAAAAGAATCCAGAGCAAAGGCGAACAGCGCAAGGGGAACCGCTGGATCTATGCATTATCCCTAGCGGTTTACCACACCTCCTGGACCTTTTACGGCAGCGTTGGCTTTGCCGCATCCTCAGGTCTTCTCTACCTAGGGATCTACGGTGGTGCTCTGATTGGTATTGCCTTCTGGTGGTATACCCTGCGCAGAATGATTCAGGCGAAAGAAACCTTCCGTGTTACCAGCATTGCTGACTTTATCTCTACCCGGTATAACCGCTCGCAACGCATTGCGGCTCTGGTAACCATTATTGCCCTGATCGGGATAGTTCCCTACATATCACTGCAACTTAAAGCGATTATCAACTCATTTGAGCTTATAACAGACACATCACAAACCGGTATAAGCCATGATCTTATCGGGCTGATTGTGACCGTGTTTATGATCGGCTTCACCATAATCTTCGGTGTTAGAAAACTTGATCCAACGGAACGTCATCAGGGGATGATCGCTGCTTTGGTCGCGGAGTGCCTGGTTAAACTGGTTGCTTTTACTGCGGTGGGTTTCTTCGTTACTTACACCCTATTTGATGGATTCGGCGATATTGTTAATCGTCTGCATCAGGCAGAGTTGAGCCATGTAATTAGCTTCTCAGCCACAGAAAATAGTGGTTTGATGTGGATTACCCTGATGATCTTGAGCTTCTCGGCAATCCACAATCTGCCAAGACAGTTCCATGTTCAGGTAGTGGAAAACTCCAACCGCGATCATCTGAAAACAGCCATGTGGCTTTTCCCGCTATATATCCTTCTGATCAATATCTTCGTAGTGCCTATAGCGGCGGCAGGTCTTCTCAATGGAATTTCTCCGGAGCATGCTGATTACTTTGTACTACTTCTGCCGCAACAAGCGGGAAGTGATACCCTGACTCTCCTAGCATTTATCGGTGGTTTTTCAGCGGCTACCGGTATGATTATTATCACCACCATGACCCTTTCCACCATGGCATCCAACCATTTGGTTCTGCCTATCTTGGAAAGTTTCCCTGCACTTAAATCATCACGTAGCTATCTGCTGCAACTACGCTGGGTAATCGTATCCTGCATATTATTGGGTAGTTTTTGGTTTGCTCAAGAGTTTGCCGATTCCTATATTCTTGCAGCGATTGGACTACTCTCGTTTGTAGCCGTTCTTCAGTTCACTCCTGCTATGTTTGGTGGTTTGTTCTGGAAGAAAGGAAACAGTCTCGGTGCATTCCTTGGCCTGGCCAGTGGCTTTATCATTTGGTGTTACAGCCTGCTAATTCCAACTTTCATCAAGCATGGCTGGCTATCTGCAACACTACTAACCGAAGGGCCATGGCAGATTGCCATGTTGCGACCTGAAGCTCTTTTTGGACTTGAAGGCCTGCATCCTGTCACTCACGCACTGATCTGGTCGATGCTATTCAACATCGGCAGTTACATAATCGGCTCTCTGATCTTCTCACCGAATAAGAGCGAGCGTAACCTCACCACAGAATTCATGGCAGCGATGACAACCAGCTCATCACGCCGGGCACGACCTACAGGTTTGGATGCCTATATTCTGCTTCAGCCTAAACTGGAAGAAGCGAAAAGCCTGTTATCGGAGTATCTAAACGAAGATAAAGCCGAGGCAGAGGTGCATACGATCGCTGATGACCTTCAGGTTCTCGAGAAACCCAAAGTTACCATTATTGAATTGGTTGAGTTCCACCGAATGGTCGAGCATGTGCTAGCGGGCTCGATTGGTGCCGCGAGCGCTCATAAAGCGATAGAGAATACTATCCGTTACAACAGCCGCGAAGAAGCAGATCTAAAAGCCTTATATAGCCACATTGTGACCGAGCTGCAGACCACTGAGAAAGACTCTCTCAACAAAGAAGCGGGTTCATCCGGTGGCTATGGCTATGGACTGATTGAAGATTTGCAAACTCAGATCGATGAACTGGAAGATAAAGTCCGCTCACAGCAAAAACATATCAGTGAGATGGAAACTAAACTGGAGCATCGCTATGAGGAGATCTTCAAATATCGCATGGAGACTCAGAAAACCCGCCAGGATAACGAAGTGCTCCGAGAAGAGCTAAGGGTGATGATAGGTAATAAAGAGTCGTAAACACGCATCGCCGCAAAGCGGCGAAAGCTGCGAGACGCTTCGCTGCTAGAAAAAACTTAAAGGCTAACCCTTAGTTCAATACACCCACATCCAGAATACCTCTATCCACCAACTGCTTCAGAATTGCTCTACTTTTTTCTCGACAAAAATCTCTAAGCAAACGTGCAGCTGGTGTAATTGACTGCCTACTTGGGCAGATCAGCCATAGTTCAGTTGATCTGGGTTTAAACTCAGGCATAACACTAACTAGCCTGCCAGACAGTAGATCATCAGAAAGGTCCAGACAGGATTTAACAGCAATTCCCTTACCCGCTACGCACCAACGCCGCACAAGATCACCATCGTTAGAGGCACGGTTTCCGCCCATTTTGATCTTATACTCCGCTCCGTCACGGGAGAATTTCCACACATCATGAATTACATCATACAGCTGATAAAACAGGCCATTATGCGAGGTCAGATCCTGCGGATGCTGAGGAGCGCCATGCTGCTCAAGATATTCAGGGGTGGCGCATAGAATTCCCGGCACATTACAGATTTTGAAACCATAGAGATTAGCATCATTGGGGTAGCCATAACGTAGCGCCATATCTACCGAATCACGATAGAAATCGATATTACTGTCGCTGATATTCATCCTCAGACTAAGATCCGGATAGGTATCCATAAACTCATTAAGCCATGGAGTAACGATATTTCGCCCAAGGTCAGATGACACAGCCAAACGTAATTCACCATCAATAATATCCTGCTCACCTTTCATATTGAGCTGAGCCTGATCCAACATCTGCAGCGCCTGTTCACACTGAGGGATATATTTTTCCCCAGCACTGGAAAGACGAAGGCTACGTGTAGTTCTCACAAATAATTCAACACCCAATGCAGCCTCCACTCGCTTCAGTGCTGCGCTGGCTGTTGCTGTTCGCATATCCAGATTGGTTGCAGCTGCAGTAATACTACGAAACTCAGCCACTTTAAGTACGACTTGAAGGTCTTCTAACAGCATATTCTCAAATATTATTTGATAATGTTTCAATTATTATGCCGTTTAATGCCATGCAATCAAGTTCTAAACTGATCTCCATTGAATCAAATTACACAACCAGATTCGTCGGAGAGCAGATTATGAAAGCCATTGGATATATCAAAAATCTACCCATTACAGATGCTGAATCGCTGAGCGATATTGAACTGGATCAGCCAGTCGCTACAGGCCACGACCTTCTGGTAAAGGTGCAAGCGATTGCGGTAAACCCTGTAGATTATAAGATCCGCCAGAACGTCGCTTCAGAAGACGGCAGCTACAAAGTAATCGGCTGGGACGCCGTTGGCGAAGTAATCTCTACCGGTGAAGCTGTCAGCCAGTTCAAACCAGGCGATGTGGTTTATTACGCTGGCGACCTTACCCGCCCAGGAAGCAACGCAGAGTACCAGCTGGTAGATGAACGCATTGTTGGCCACAAGCCAAAGAGCATATCCAATGCAGAAGCCGCTGCACTACCACTTACCTCGATCACTGCATGGGAGATGCTGTTCGAGCATCTCCAGATCAAGAAACAAGCGATTGGTTCTACAGAAAAATCTAACGAAGTGATCCTGGTTATAGGTGCAGCTGGCGGTGTAGGTTCAATTCTTGTGCAACTAGCAAAAGCTTTGACCGGTGCCACAGTTATCGGAACTGCGTCCCGTGAAAGCTCACAGCAGTGGGTTAAAGAACTAGGTGCCGATCATGTAGTTGATCATACCCAACCGCTACAACCCCAGATTGAAGCTCTGGGTATAGGCCAGGTCTCCCATGTTGCCAGTCTTAACGCTACTGACTCCTATTTTGATACCTATATCGAGCTGCTGAAACCGTTTGGCAAGATCGCAATGATTGATGACCCAGCAGAACCACTAGATTACATGAAGATGAAGCCTAAGAGCCTGTCATTGCACATTGAGTTTATGTACGCCCGCTCCATGTTCCAGGCGGACGACATGATTGAACAGAGCCACCTTCTTAATGCAGTAGCAGATCTGCTGGATCAGGGTTATATCAAAACCACAGTGGCTAAAAATTTAGGCACCATTAACGCGGATAACTTAAAAGCAGCCCACGCTGAACTGGAAGCTGGTCGCTCAATCGGCAAGATCGTACTGGAAGGCTTCTAATCTAAAACCGGAGAATCAGACAATGACCTACTATTCTGTTTTAGCTGTAACACCAACATCCGATGACTGGGTTGCAGACTACATTGAACCGGCAAACAACACAGTAGCACGACACTGTGGGCGTTATTTAGCCCGCACCACCAGTCATGAACGTGTGGAGGGGCAAGGTGATGACGCCGCATTACGCGTAATCGTGGAGTGGCCATCCAAAGAAGCCGCTATCGCCTTTATGAACGATCCTGAATATCTACCTCACTTGGAAGCCAGAACTCAGGGTTCAATCAGCCACCACTTCCTAATTGAAGGCAAAGATGATCTGGCCTGATTGACTCAGGTTTAAACTACAAGCCGAATACAGCCCCTAAAATGGAGAGCAGTACGATGCAAAAAACAATTCTAATCACCGGGTCCACCGACGGCATCGGTTTAGAAACCGCTAAAATGCTGCTTTCGCAGGGGCATAATATCCTGATACATGGGCGTACCCCGGCAAAGGTCCACTCGACTCTGCAACTGCTGTCAGAACAGATAGAAACAGACAACCTAAGCAATAATATTCAGGGTTACATAGCCGATCTATCTGATATGGAACAGCTAGAAAAGCTGGCAGAGGAGATAAAAACCAACCACCATAAGCTAGATGTTCTGATTAACAATGCCGGCGTATTTCGCACACCTGACCCCATTACCACTTCCGGCTTAGATGTTCGTTTTGCGGTCAATACAGTCGCACCCTATCTACTCACGTTACAGCTTCTTCCGCTACTAGGAACTGAAGGGCGAATCATCAATCTGTCCTCTGCGGCTCAGGCTCCAGTTGATCTTGAAGCCTTAACCGGAAAAATCTATCTTGAAAATGAGTTCCAAGCCTATGCGCAAAGTAAACTAGCCATCACCATGTGGTCACGAGAATTGGGCCTAGCACTGACAGATGGTCCAGTCGTTATAGCTGTAAACCCCGGCTCGATGCTAGGCAGTAAAATGGTACAGGAAGGCTTTGGTGTTGCAGGCGGGGACCTGAGTATCGGAGCAAAAATCCTTAGCCAGCTGGCCCTGGAAGATGAGTTTAAAAATGCCTCAGGAAAATACTTTGATAACGACTCTGGTAAATTTACCGAACCTCATAAAGATGCATTGAATCGAGAAAAGTCTGAAGCTGTGATAAAGGCGGTTGAAGGTATTCTTTGCCTTTCTTTTATAGCCAAGTAGGGATCAAAACAGGGGATTCCTTAAAAAAGCCCTCTCGAAGAGGGCAACCTTAAGGAGCTACAAAAACAAATTGAAGCTGAGTAAGCATAGACACTGAATTGACTAACTGCCAAGACTCTCAGTTTGATATTTGCAATTGGCAAATACAAACCCGTAATTCACTGCCAGGTTTCATATTCTCAGTTCAAGAACTAGGGCCTGTTAGCAGCCTCTAGGTTTGTTCCTGCCCAAAAAAACTAGACAGTACCTTAGTCAAATCTTGCACATCTTTTGTTCCTGCCATCTCCCTGATCGAGTGCATCGCAAATTGTGGTACACCGATATCCAGTGTTTTAACACCTAGTTCAGCCGCTGTGATTGGACCAATAGTGCTACCACACGCCATATCACTCCTAACAACAAACGCCTGAACAGGAACATCTACCTGTTTAGCAATATGCCTGAACAAAGCACTTGTCTCGCTATTGGACGCATAGCGCTGATTAGCATTGATCTTGATAACCGGGCCCGCATTAAGCAGTGGGCCGTGATTAGCATCATGCTTATCGGCAAAGTTAGGATGAATACCATGAGCATTATCAGCTGAAATCATCATTGAGCGAGCCAGCATCTGAACACGCTGTTCAGCATCAGGCACTAGTCGATCTAACACCTGCGCCAACATTGGCCCCTGAGCTCCGGCAGCACTCATACTGCCGACCTCTTCATGGTCATTACATACAAGTAACGCCCCTTGCTCAGTATCTGATTCAATCATTGCAACCAGCCCCATATAGCAGCTCAGCAGGTTATCCAGCCGTGCAGAAGCAATAAACTCCTGATTTAAGCCTGTTACAGCAGGAGGCTGAGTATCATAAAGAGAGATTTCATAATCCAGAATTTCCTCCAAATCTCTCACTCCCTCCTGCTCAAGCTGCGCCTTAAGAATCTGCTTAAAATCCGCCTTATCTTCTGACTGCCCGAGAATGACAGGCAGATAGGTTTGCGCATTGATCGAACGACTTTTGTTTGCCTCCCGATCAAGATGAATCGCCAGACTTGGGATAACGGCTATAGGGTCCTTAAAGTTAACCAAAGCTCGTGACAGCTGTCCTTCTTTGCTCAGATAGCTCACCCGGCCTGCCATAGAGAGATCCCGATCAAACCATGGGTTCAGCAACACACCGCCATAAACTTCTACCCCAAGCTGGTTGTAACCATGCTTATGAATTTCAGGCTGAGGCTTAACTTTAAGACAGGGTGAATCGGTATGAGCGCCAACCATCCTCAGACCCGACTCAACCAGGCTCTGCTTAGCTGGCATAATCCAGGCAACAATGGATGAGTCATTACGCGTTGTGAAATATTTACCGCCTGCTTCAAGATTCCAACTATCCAATTCTGATAGAAACTCAAATCCGGCTGATTGGAGCCTTAACTCCATCTCTTTGACCGCATGAAAAGGAGTTGGGGAATTTGCCAGGAAGCTTTTTAAGCCATCAATAAAGTCAGTCATCACATTTACTCAGCAGCTTTAAAATCTATTAATTCCACTTTAAATATCAGTGTGGAATTTGCAGGAATGTCAGTTGATGGGCTCAAAGCACCATAAGCCAGTTCTGGCGGGAGGTACAACATCCATGCATCCCCTCTGCTCATCATTGATACGCCTTCAGTCCAACCTTTAATAACTCGATTCAGAGGAAATGTAGTTGGCTCGCCACGCTTATACGAGCTATCGAAAATATGTCCATCAACACGCATACCTTCATAATGCACTGTCACCATATCACTCACCGAAGGTTTTGCTCCCTCACCGCTTACCAAAACTTTGTACTGCAAACCACTCTTGGTCGTGATAACGCCCTCTTCAGTAGCGTTTTTTGCCAGGAACGCATCACCTTGCTTACGTACATCATCATTCAGCGCTTTATCAATTAACTGCTGCCTGAATTTTTCCTCCTCAGCATTATCACCACACCCGGTTAACAACCCTGCAGAGACAAACAACATCATCAGGTACGCACTTACTTTCATTATTAAATTCCTAATCATTCACAAGCCAAGCTTTTGATTTTACAACACCGCTACGCATGTCTACACTCAACAAGCGGCTACTGAGCAGTTGAAATTTATCACATCTAACCCAAGATAAGTTTTTTATGCCGGCCAGAATGGAACTTGCCGTGCAATTTTCGGGTCCTACCTGAATCAAGAGACGTTTATTTAAGACAAACACTATGCCTAGATCGCTGCTAAAGCCACTGTTCGTTACTGTTTTATCGCTGCTTCTACCGGTAACTGCAAATGCAGTTACCACTCAACTGAAGTCGGAACCAGTTCATAAATCAACCCTACTGGAAATCTCCGAATCTCTGCGATTAGGCCACTACAACCGAATTCAACTCAATGATGATCTATCCAGTATCATTCTTGACCAGTATCTGAAGGATCTAGACCCCTCTCGCAGCTATTTTTATCGCAGTGATATTGACGAGTTTGAACCACACCGCCTCAACTTTGACGACAATATCAAATCCGGCGAATTACAAATCGCCTACCTTATTTTCAACCGTTTTCAACAACGCCTTGAAGAGCGCCTGAACCACTCTATTGAGCTACTAGAATCAGAGGCAGAGTTTAATTTTTCCGTAGAAGAGACCCTGAATACTGATCGTGAAGAAGCAGCGTGGATCACGTCAAAGGGTGAAATGGACGATCTGTGGAAACGCCGTATTAAAAGCGCACTGCTAAACCTGAAGCTTGCAGATAAAGAAGCGGATAAAGCCCGTGAGCTTCTAATCAAACGTTACAAAAACCAGCTGAAACGAGCAAAGCAGGTCAATAGTGAAGATGTATTTCAGACTTTCACAAATGCCTACACCAAGCAGTACGACCCGCATACACAGTACTTCTCTCCGCGTAAGTCAGAGAATTTCAAAATCAACATGAGCCTCTCTCTGGAGGGGATTGGTGCAGTACTAAAAACTGAAAACGAGTTCACTCAGATTGTCCGCCTTGTACCTGCAGGGCCCGCTGAAAAGACCGGCCAACTCAAAGCGACTGATCGCATTGTTGGCGTTGGTCAGGGTGAAGATGGTGATATTGAAGACGTTGTTGGCTGGCGTTTAGATGATGTAGTACAACTGATTCGCGGCCCCAAAGGCACAACCGTACGCCTTGAAATCAAAAGTTCTGACCGGGAAGACACCCCTTCTAAAATCGTTCAGATTGTTCGTAATAAGGTAAAACTTGAAGAACAGTCAGCGCAGAAACGTATTCTTGAAGTAGACCACCTAGGACAGACATTCCGCTTGGGGGTTATCGAGATACCTGCTTTTTATATCGATTTCGCTGCCCTACAACGTGGAGATAAAGATTACAAAAGCACCTCCCGAGATGTAGAAAAGCTGGTTAATGAGCTGAACCAAGAGAACATCGACGGCTTAATCGTGGATCTGCGTAATAATGGCGGTGGTTCACTTCGTGAAGCTAATGAAACTGTAGGCCTGTTTATCAAACATGGTCCTACGGTTCAGGTAAAAGATTCTTCTGGACGAGTTGAAGTTCTACGGGACCGCAATTCTAAAGTGGCTTATTCTGGTCCTGTAGCCGTTCTGGTGAACCGTTTATCTGCATCAGCGTCGGAAATTTTTGCTGGAGCCATTCAAGATTATAGCCGCGGGATTGTGATTGGTGGCCAGACTTTCGGTAAAGGTACCGTACAAACTCTGCTACCACTAAACCATGGACAACTGAAACTTACGCACGCTAAGTTCTACCGTATCTCTGGTGGAAGCACCCAAAACAAAGGGGTACTACCTGATATTAATTTCCCTACCCTGTATGACCCTAAAATAATCGGTGAAAGCGCATTAGAGCAGGCTTTGAGCTGGGACACTGTTCGCTCTGCTCCTCATGGCACCTATCCTAGCCTGAAGCCGTTTGTCAGCCAGATTGATAAGCGCTATCAGAAACGCAGCCTTACTGATCCAGACTTTATCTATATGCGTGAACAGGTAGAACACCTGAATGAGGTCCGCGAAGAAAGCAGCATCATCCCGCTTCAGGAAGCCGCTCTTAAAAGAGAAAGGGATGAGGCTGAGCAGTGGCAGATTGATGCTGAAAACCGCCGTAGAGCACTGAAACAACTTCCTAAAATTGAGAAATTGTCAGACCTTGAAGATGAACTGGAGAAAGATGCTCAAGGCCGTCCAATCAACCCAGAAGGGCAAGCGATGCTTGAAGAAAGTGGTCGAATTCTTCTTGATGCAATTTTCTTACAGCTGCAGTACTCTTCAGCAAAAGCTGAAAACAAACAGTGATAAGCCCTAACGTCTGAGCCACCCATGAAAAAAATTGTAGTCCTTGGTGTTATTCTTCCCTTAATCATTGCGGTTCTCGGAGTGGGTGGCTACTTTGCTTACCAGGAGATGCAAGGGCAACACGCTCAGAACTTAAAGGATCTCGAAAAATTCGGTTTTGCAGTTCTACCTACAGAACACATAGAAACAAAAGGTGAGCTTGGAGAGACCCAGTTACCTCCGACCTTTGCTGAGGACCGATTAACTCCTACTCAGAAAGTGATCAAAGGTTTAATGGAAGACAATGATCAACTGATAGAAGAGCAACAAGGGCTAAGAATGGAGATTGCCAGTCTTAAGGCCCATATAGCAGAGCTGGAAAACTACAAAAAGCTCAATGAACATTTTGCCCCACTCACCATTGCCGAAGAGATCACGGCCGTAGAGAAACAGATCAAAAAACTCCTTGTTGATATGCCTGATGCCCGTAGATTTAATAACCTTCAGCTAGAAGCCATGTCCGCATCGGTTGGCAATGAGTATAAGAAATTCATTGGTGGCAAACGTTTGATTCTCTCCACTAAGGAACGTGAGGATCTTATCAAAGCCTACATGCCTGAATTCGCCTTCTGTGTAGGAGACGGTATAGAGATAGCGGCCAACTCACCACGTGAAGAACGCCTGATCACCACTTATTTCCGTCAACAAGAAGATGGCATTCTATCCAGCGATCTTAAAACCGATCTGGAAACCGTAACAAAACCTTGCCAGACTGCACTTTACGCTCGCCTTAATGACTACGATAAACCGCTATAAATCGAGCATTTTTCAGCCAAAAAACAGTGCAAGCACTAGGTTTATTCTGTATAATGCGCGCTCATTTTCTATCGAATGGGCCGCTACACCGGTCAAAACGCCCCTTTCGAATATTAAAAAACTGACCCTGTAAGCCCGGTATTACAGGCTGAGCTGCGCACTTCCACAGTGTATCGCAGCCCCTAAATATAGGACAATTTCAATGAGCGAAAGCTTTGCTGATCTGTTTGAAGAATCCCTTGCATCCCTAGACATGACTCCAGGTAAACTGGTTACTGGTGAAGTTGTTGATATCGACAGCGACTGGGTAACTGTTCACGCTGGCCTGAAATCTGAAGCAATCATCCCTCGTTCACAGTTCCTGAACGATGCTAACGAACTGGAAATCCAGGTAGGCGACGAAGTTAAAGTTGCTCTGGAAGCAGTTGAAGATGGTTTCGGTGAAACTCGTCTGTCTCGTGAAAAAGCGAAACGCGCTGAAGCTTGGGAAGTTCTGCAGGCTAAATTCGAAGCTGAAGAAACTGTTACTGGCTGCATCAGCGGTAAAGTTAAAGGCGGCTTCACAGTTAGCATCAACAACATCCAGGGCTTCCTGCCAGGTTCTCTGGTAGATGTTCGTCCAGTACGTGACGTTGATCACCTGGAAGGCAAAGAGCTGGAATTCAAACTGATCAAACTTGATCCTAAGCGTAACAACATCGTTGTTTCTCGCCGTGCAGTTCTGCAAGAAGCTAACAGCGCTCAGCGTGATGAGCTGCTGGCTACTTTGGAAGAAGGTCAGGAAGTTAAAGGTTTCGTTAAGAACCTGACTAACTACGGTGCGTTCATCGATCTGGGTGGTGTTGACGGTCTTCTGCACATCACTGACATGGCTTGGAAGCGTATCTCTCACCCATCTGAGATGCTGAACCCAGGTGACGAGATCACTGTTAAGATCATCAAGTTCGACAAAGAATCTGGTCGTATCTCTCTGGGTCTGAAACAGCTATCTGTTGACCCATGGGCGCTGATCAAAGAGCGTTACCCAGCAGGTGCTAAGTGCCAGGCTCGCATCACTAACCTGACTGACTACGGCTGCTTCGCTTCTATCGAAGATGGCGTTGAAGGTCTGGTACACGTTTCTGAAATGTCTTGGACTAACAAAAACATCCACCCATCTAAAGTTGTTCAGATCGGTGATGAAGTAGAAGTTATGATCCTGGACGTTGATGAAGAACGTCGCCGTATTTCTCTGGGTATCAAGCAGTGCACTGCTAACCCATGGGTTACTTTCGCTGAGCAGTTTGCAGCTAACGACAAAGTTACTGGTACTATCAAAACTATCACTGACTTCGGTATCTTCGTTGGCCTGCAGGACGAGCTGGACGGTCTGGTTCACATGTCCGATATCACTTGGGAAGCTGATGCTGAAGCAGCTCTGCGCCAGTTCAAGAAAGGCGAAGAAGTTGAAGCAGTTATCCTGTCTATCGACGCAGAGAAAGAGCGTATCTCTCTGGGCATCAAACAGCTGGAAAGCGATCCATTCGCTGAGTACGCTGCAGCAAACGACAAGAACTCTATCGTAAAAGGTAAAGTAGTTTCTGTTGACGCTAAAGGCGCTGTAGTTGAACTGGCTGAAGGCATCGAAGGTACTCTGAAAGTATCTGAGATCTCTGTTGATCGCGTAGAAGACGCATCTACTGTCCTAAACGTTGGTGACGAAGTAGAAGCTAAGATCGTTACTCTGGAT
>NZ_JAAEQH010000115.1 GCF_024231755.1 Neptuniibacter sp. | reverse complement strand
GTGCCTTTTTCTCATCCATCGTGATTCCCCCGATGATCAGAGTGTCTATATCATGCTTTTGTTTTACATATTAGTGCCTAAGTGTAATTCTGTCATAGAGCTTTGTCAATAGATTTCTGGGAATACAGACCGGCAACAATCCATATTGGTTTGAAACCAAGAGGTAACGCAAACAGCTGGGAGTAAAGTTCGAGTGCAGTACAGTTAATTAATGGGCGACTCTGGGTAACAGCGCTACTACTCTGTCCAGTATCTTGTGGGCTACCTCTATCTTTGGCATAAGTGGCAGTTGGTCAGCTTCTCCGTTTCGGTCGATAATGATCACTTTGTTCGTATCAACGCTGAAACCACTATCAGGTGCCGTTATGTCATTCCCCACAATCAAATCGAGACCTTTATCCTTAAGCTTGCCTGTAGCGTTCTGCAACAGGTCCTGGCTTTCAGCGGCGAATCCTACTTTGATCACACTTCCCGATACCTCGGCCACTATGTCAGGCGTTTTGGACAGTTCGAGTTTTAAATCTTTCTGCTTCCGCTTGATTTTGTTTGGAGCTGAGTTTTGGGGTCGATAGTCTGCCACAGCGGCGGCCATTATCAGAGCGTTGGCTGTACGCGAAAGTTCCAGAACAGCTTCTCTCATTTGCAT
>NZ_JAAEQH010000114.1 GCF_024231755.1 Neptuniibacter sp. | reverse complement strand
GCGCGATCGACAGGTAACCCGCGGATCTGATCTGCAACTAGACGTGCTTTTTGCGCCGAACCAGAGGCGAATTTATGTTTAGCTAATGCTTGCATTTATCTTCCCCTCTTAACGTTTCTTCGCTTTCTTATCCGCAGCATGGCCACGGTAAGTGCGAGTTGGTGCAAATTCACCTAGTTTGTGACCGATCATTTCGTCAGAAACGAAAACTGGTACATGCTGGCGACCATTATGGACAGCAATGGTCAATCCGATCATGTTAGGTATGATCATTGAACGACGGCTCCAAGTTTTAATTGGCTTCTTTTCACCGCTTTCCAAAGCTTTCTCTACCTTCTTCAGCAAGTGTAGGTCTATAAAAGGACCCTTCTTGAGAGAGCGTGGCATGGCTATTCCTCAATATTACTTAGTACGACGACGTACTATAAATTTATCCGTACGCTTGTTCTTACGCGTCTTAGCACCTTTAGTCGGTTTACCCCATGGAGACACAGGATGACGACCACCAGATGTACGACCTTCACCACCACCGTGTGGGTGATCAACCGGGTTCATGGCAACACCACGAACTGTCGGACGAATACCACGCCAGCGATTTGCACCTGCTTTACCAAGTGAACGAAGCATATGCTCAGCATTGCCTACTTCACCTAGCGTTGCACGACAATCAGATTGTACTTTACGTACTTCGCCAGAACGAAGACGTAATGTTACGTATTGACCATCACGCGCAAGGATTTGAACGTATGCACCAGCAGAACGTGCGATTTGAGCACCTTTACCTGGTTTTAATTCTACGTTGTGAACAGTCGAACCTACAGGCATGTTACGCATAGGTAATGCATTACCAGGCTTGATTGGTGCATCAACACCAGACTGGATTGCATCGCCAGCTTTTAAGCCTTTAGGTGCGATAATGTAACGACGCTCACCGTCTGCATATAATACAAGAGCGATGTTTGCGCTACGATTTGGATCATATTCTAAACGCTCAACAGTGGCTGGAATGCCATCTTTAGTACGTTTAAAATCGATTAAACGGTAATGCTGCTTATGACCACCACCGATATGACGAACCGTAATACGACCATTGTTATTACGACCACCTGATTTAGAGTTTTTCTCTAATAGTGGTGCGTAAGGTTTACCCTTATGTAAATCTGGGTTAACCACTTTAACTAGGTGACGACGACCCGCAGAAGTTGGCTTACACTTTTGAAGTGCCATAATTCTAACTCCCCTTATTACTCGGCGCCGCCGACAAAGTCCAGCTCGCTACCTTCTTTAAGAGTAACGTAAGCTTTCTTCCAGTCGCTACGACGACCGAAACGCATGCCAGTACGTTTTGTTTTACCCTTAACGTTAAGTGTGCGAACACCAGTTACTTCTACTTCAAAAAGCTTCTCAACTGCCGCTTTAACTTCAGCTTTAGTTGCGTCATTTGCTACTTTGAAAACAATCGTGTTGTTTTCTTCAGCAGCAATTGTGCTTTTTTCAGAGATATGTGGAGCAAGGATCACTTTTAAAAGACGTTCTTCACGGATCATGCTAGCGCCTCCTCAAGTTGCTTAACAGCAGCAGCTGTAATTAGTACCTTATCGAAAGCAATTAAGCTTACAGGATCGATACCAGCTACATCACGTGTGTCAACCTTGTACAGGTTACGTGCCGATAAGAAAAGATTTTCATCTACTTCTTCAGTCACGATAAGAACATCTTTAAGCTCAAGTTCTTTAAGCTTAG
>NZ_JAAEQH010000113.1 GCF_024231755.1 Neptuniibacter sp. | reverse complement strand
TGTAATCGCTGAGCTGCTGCATCGGCACGAGGGTGCCTTGTCGATTTTCGTGGCGGTGCTGATATTCTACTCCGTCGCGGTGTTTCTCTTCAAGCAATTCCTTAACGGCGGGATATACCATACTTTCCTGTCCACCTCCGGAGTCGATATCAGGGAGTTCTTTGCCGAATCAGGCGCTCAGTTCAGGGGCAATCTGAAGATTTCATTCCTGATGCTGTTCCTGTACACAATGTTGGCGATCATCGCCCTGACGATATCGGCCTTGTTGCCTTCGAATCCTATTGGGCATTACGGCGCGGCTGCATTCGGCAGCATGTTCACAAAACTCATTCTCTTTTACCTGTTTCTCATCTCAGGCTCAATCCTGTCCGATATCCTGCGTTTCAGGCTGGCGGCCGTTCCTGAACAGAAATTCATGGAACATCTGAGACCTTCGGTAAACTTTTATCTGCGCCGGTTTGTAAAACTCCATAGCATATACTATCTATACTTTGTCCCGATGGTCGTATTGTGGCTGATTGTCGAGAAGATGGCCCTGGTGGTCACCGGCGGACTGGGCAACATGATCGGAGTCTTTCTGGAACTGGTGATGTTCCA
>NZ_JAAEQH010000112.1 GCF_024231755.1 Neptuniibacter sp. | reverse complement strand
TACATTTGTAACAGCAGCATTCGCATTGCCATTAGTATGAGCATCAGGCTGGATCGTAAAGGTATCACCCACAACTGGGACACCTGTAACATCAAGAGATAGACCAATGCCTGGTATATCCAATGATCCTGGCGCTGCACTGAGTAAAGTAGCCCCTGTAGAGTCAGTAACAGTGTAAACATCAGGACCACTGGAACTATAAGTAACGGTCAGCGGATAGTTGGCTGAATTCACTGTACTGGTATCAGTTACACGAGCGTCAATTGCACCTGCTGCCGATGGCTGCCCAGTCACGGCACTAAATATCGGGGAATACTGCACCTCATTCTGTGTAGTCGGTGCCAGGGTAAATTGCTCACCTCCTGCAAAAACAGGTACTGCCGCCACATCAATTGACACTCCGATCTCCGGAATAGTCATATTGGTTCCGGTGAAAGTACCAGTAAACGCCAGTGTATTTCCGTTCACATCGTCGATATCAAAAACACCTGTGCCATTGTTGTAGGTCAGGGTTAATGGGTAATCAACACTGCCCGCAACCTCAGCATTGTTGATAGCAACGGAGGAGAAGGTCATGCCTGTAGAAACATCGGTAGCACTCACACCTGTTGGCGCAGTAACCAGATCATTTCCAGTGTACGCCACACCTTGAAGCTCACTCAGGAAAGATACCTCAACAGGTGGGGTGAGGCTGGTATCGTTAATTGTTGTAGAGTCATACTCAATCTGGGAAACCTCTCCATCAAGAGGCACACCACCTACCGTTATGGATAGGCCAAATTCAGTGGACAGATCAATCACACCTAATGCGGGGGTGAAAGGTGAACCGCCAAGAGGGTTTCCGTCGCCATCGACAATGGCATAGTCACCTGCATTGTGAGTCAGACTTAGAGGGTATGTCAGATTGTTGATCCGTGCAGGGTCAGTCACTTGTATAGCCACAGTACCCGCATTGGCTTCATCAGCATTCACTTCCAAACCTGCCACAGAAGGCGGCACAGCCGTATTCGGCACTTGGGATAGAACATCATATTCTATTTCAGTCACAGTGACTGAAACCTCCCCTGTACCTGAATTCGCAACATGTTCGGAAACGGCTAATGGAGTAGCCAATGCCAACTGACGAGCATTATTTAATACACTTTCGATATCCGATGCCCCTGTTCTCACCGGTCGGACAAGAAACTTATCACCTGGGGCAAAGATCTCTGAAGATTCAAGGCTTAGCGTAACCCCATCAACTCGTAGTCTCAGAATGCCATTGGCACTATCAAAGAAGAATTCACCATCTTCATCAACATCTGATGCCGCGGCAACCTCAGTCATTGATTCGTTAGTCTGCCTCAGATCATCACTACCTCTGACTAAGGTAAAGCTGTCTGTTGTATTAAAAGAAAGCTCATACTCAGTCGCAACCAACTGTGTGACATCATTAATTACTACGCTACCTGTTGCTGGTCTGGCATTATCTCTCTCTGAAAGCACTCGGCTGCCAGTAAGGCTGGAATCATTGATATCCGAAAACATCAATCCACCGGCATCACCATCCAGATCCATCCCTTTCTGATGCTGCTCATTCATAGTCTCGGCAAACACAATTGCCATACGACCCAGCTCATCAAGCGTATTGTTCAGAATGGTTTCTCGATAATCTAACGCTCCACCAATTTTCCCGCCGCTTAGTTGATTGGTGATATCCCCGACATTACTACCGATAACAATGCCAACATTTAGCTGCGATGTATCGGCCGGACTAATCAGAGTTGTCATGGAGTTTGCTGACAGACCAACAACTAAAGGCTCACCGTTACCAACAAAGACACTCATTTCGCCGGTAGGCTGTTCGATAGTTGTGAAACTCACATATTCAGACAATGCTTCCAGCTGCTGGTCTCGCTGATCCAACATTTCACTGGCAACATTTCCGGCAGCTTGAGCGATTCGGATATCGTCATTCAACTCAGCTATATGAGAGGCGATCGTATTTATTGCAGAAACACTACTTTCCAGACGTCCATTAATAGTATCTTGCTGACGACGGATATTGGCATCAAGGTCGTTGAAGCGTTTAACCAGTGCTTCTGTATTAGCAATAAACAGTTCCCTGTTTGGCAAGCTCACCGGGTCATCAACCGCTTGCTGCAACGAACCAAAATAATCATCCATAGCTTTGGAAACACTTGTGACATCAGATGCCATAAGGTTATCCAGCTCATTCGCATAATCTTCAAATGCATCGTAACTACTATGCGTAGCGCTATCAGCCCAGATCTGCCTATTGAGGAATTGGTCTGCCAGTCGATCAACCTCACTAACCTCAACGCCCGCATAAAACTCACGAGACTGGAATACAGGCTTTTGGCGAGTGTAACCCTCAGTATTAACATTACTGATGTTTTGACCGGTCACATTAAGAGCAGTCTGATTTGCCTGTAGGCTTTGCGTGCCTAATGTAAGTAAACCAAAACCGGACATAATCAACTCCTGTGGGGGATATGCTGCTTAAATTGCAAAGGCAATATTTAGGAGGGTGAGTAATAGCTTATCGGCGTATACTCAGCCTTCTTTAGAATCTGTGCCTTTGCTTGCCAGCAGTTCGCCCTCAAAAATATTTTTAATCTTCTCAGCATATTTAGGATCAGTTGCGTAACCTGCTTCCTGTAATTGCCGAACGTAATCATAGGGATCAGCAGCACTCTCCAGTGCTATCTTGTAACGAGGACTACTTTTCAGAAAATCCACGTAATCCCTAAAGCTATCTTCATAGCTGTCATAACTGCGGAAAGCTGCCTTTTCCCGCTGCGCAATACCGTCCCTGTACTCTAAAGTAGAAACCCGAGCGCTTGCGCCATCCCAACGCGTGTCTGCTTTGATGTTGAACAGATTATTACTGTTGCTGCCATCAGGAGAGCGCACCATAAATTTGCCCCAACCGGTTTCCAATGCTGACTGGGCCAGAAGAACACGAGGGTCAACACCCAGTTCTCCCGCCACCTTTTCAGCCAAAGGCATCAGGTTTTCCACAAACTGCTCTGGGCTTTCGAAACGATCTGGAAGATTTGCAACGGGCGCTTTAGCAACAGCATCTAGCTGCTGCTGAAAAACCTCTTTCACTGTATTTTTCTGCTCTTCCGTCAGAGTAATCCCTGGTGGATTTTCTCGACCTTCCGCTTTTGCCAAAAGAGCAGACGCAGCGATTGAAGCAGCCTGATCAAAAGCCTGATTTAGCTGCCTAGCATCCATATCAGGCGCTTTTACATCAGGATTAACCCTCTCACCTGCCTGGCCGCCCAATTGTCTAACCAGAACATCAGAAAGCCCAATACCCTTGTTGTTCGCCAGTTCCAGAGCTATCTGGTTGTCATACATGCTCTGGTAAAACTTGGTCTGGCTGCTATTCATGAAGTTATCATCACCAAATGCAGCATTGGCATCACGCATAGTACGCAGCAGCATATTCAAAAACAGTTGCTCGAACTGTTGAGCAGCCATCTGAAGACTTTCTTTACTGTCAGTCTTCGCTGAGGCTTTTAGCTTCTGTAACTCAGCCAGATCGGTATAGAGCTGAGTGTTACTACCCGCGTTAGTTTTAATCATCTAGATCACCACTAGCTCTGCTTTTAAGGCACCGGCCTGTTTCAAGGCTTCCAGAATAGCCATCAGATCACCCGGGGCAGCACCCACCTGGTTTACGGCCTCCACAATATCCTGCAGATTGGTACCCGGAGAGAACTCAAACATATGCCCGGAACCCGCATCCACTTCGATACCCGTACGTGGAGTAACCACTGTCTGCCCTTGACCTAAAGCATTTGGCTGATCAACATCAGGCTGCTCGGTAATTGCAACCGTCAAACCACCGTGAGTGATTGCCACAGGTGAAACACGCACTTCCTGACCAATAATGATGGTGCCGGTACGAGAGTTGATAACTACTTTCGCAGCATCCTTAGCAGGCTCTACATTCAGATTTTCCAGCACAGAAAGGAATGAAACTCGCTGAGATGGATCACGTGGAGCACGCACACGGATTGAAGTGGCATCCATTGAAGCAGCCATATCATTGCCTAGCAGATTATTGATCTGCTCAGCGACACGGCGAGAAGTAGTAAAATCCGGGCGGTGTAGGTTCAACACCAAGCTGTCACCTTGGGCAAAACCACTTGGAACAGCTCGTTCAACCGTAGCACCATTCGGAATACGACCAACACTAGGTACATTCAGAGACAGTTTAGAACCGTCTGCGCCCTGAACACCGAAACCAGACACCACTAGATTACCTTGAGCCACCGCATAAACCTGACCGTCAGCACCTTTCAAAGGGGACATCAACAGGCTTCCGCCACGCAGACTTTTCGCATCACCTATGGCTGAAACCGTAATATCAATTGCCTGACCAGGCTTAGCGAACGCTGGAAGCTCAGCATGAATCGCTACAGCAGCAATGTTCTTGGATGACGGATTGGTTGTGGAAGGAATCGCCACACCAAAGTTATTCAGCATATTTCGGAATGTCTGGGAGGTAAAAGACGTCTTATCGCCCGTACCATCCAAGCCTACTACCAATCCATAACCAACTAATTGGTTGGAGCGCACACCTGAGATACTAACCATATCTTTCAGGCGGCTTGCTTCTACTGACAAACTCAGTAGAACAGATGCAATTAGGAAAAGTGCTCTTTTCATCTCAATTCTCCTTAGAACGGCATCAACGCGCTGACAAAGAATTTAGACATCCAGCCCATCACGTTAGTGTCATGCACAGCACCCGTGCCGCTATAAGCGATACGCGCGTCGGCAATTTTAGTGGATTCAACAGTGTTATTAGAGCCGATATCCTGCGGGCGGATCATGCCGCTGATGCGGATATATTCATCACCCTGATTCAGAGTCAGCCACTTTTCGCCACGAACCAACAACACTCCATTTGGCAGAACATCATGAACTGTCACGGTGATACTACCGGTCAGGTTATTGCTCATGTCCGATGTACCTTCACCGGAGAAGGTAGTGGTCGGCGCAGTGATGGACGCACTCAGAGGTTTACCTAATACACGCGTCTCATGGCCCAGAAGTGTTGGTGTAGTTAAAGTGGTACTACCCGATTTATCCATCTCAGTAGTCGCGCTCTTCTGCGAGCTCGTACTTTCCTGCAGAGTAATCGTCAGGATATCGCCAATCCGATGAGCACGACCATCACCGTACAGATTCATGCTGGTTGCAGCGTTGTAGATAGATCCATCAACCGCTTTAGGTTGTACCAGTTTCGCCGGTGTGATTGGTGCATATTCCGGATTATTAGGTTTAACCTGTTTCTGGACGCATCCCGTCAAAACAAAGCTTGCAGAAATCAGGGCTAGAATCACTTTTTTCATCTTAATCACCTAGCTAATTAAAGCTGCTGGCTCACGTAAGAAAGCATCTCATCAGCTGTTGAGATCACTTTTGAATTCATCTCATAAGCACGCTGCGTAGTAATCATATCTACCAGCTCTTGAACCGAGTTAACGTTCGATCCTTCCAACGCGCCTTGAACCATAACCCCAGTTCCATTTTCACCTGGGTTACTAACCAACGGCGCGCCACTCGCACCTGACTCTTGGAACATGTTTTGGCCTAATGCAGCCAAACCCTGCGGGTTAACGAAGTCGGCCAATTGAATCTGGCCAATTTCTGTGGGCTGAGGATCCCCTGCGGTGATCACCTCAACCACGCCATCGGAACTGATAGAAAAGTTAACCACTTCCCCTGGAAGAGTGATGGCAGGTTCAATCAAATAGCCTTCTGCAGTAACCAACTCATTATCAGCATTCAGGTGTAGCTGCCCATTTCGGGTATAAGCTTGATCACCATTTGGAAGTGTAACCTGCAAAAAACCGCGACCATTGATTGCGACATCAAACGATTCTTCAGTAATCTCAATTTCACCTGTACTGAAGACCTTCTGGGTACCCACTGTACGTACCCCAAGACCAACCTGCAGACCTGAGGGCAATTGCGCCTCTTCAGCTGTTTGTGCACCTGGCTGACGGCGGATTTGATACATAAGATCTTCAAAAACGACATTATCTTTTTTGAAACCAACCGTTGATACGTTCGCCAGGTTGTTCGAAATCACCTTCAGATTGGTGTCCTGTGCGGTCATACCTGTTTTTGCGACATTCAATGCACCTTGCATCTATCTATCCTCAGTGATCGTTAAGATATTTTCAAAATGGTTGCAGCAGCTTCTGAGTTCTCTTCTGCTGTTTTCATCATTTTGATCTGCATTTCGAACTGACGGGATGAAGTGATAATTCCGGTCAGCTCACTTACAGCATTCACATTACTTGCTTCTATATACCCCGAACGAATGCGAACATTTGCATCAAGCGCAGCCGGAATTTCGTTTCCGGTTGTCATCAAACCATCAGGCCCCTTAAACAACGTTTGCGGGTCTGGGTTAACCAGTTTTAATTGATCGGCCACTAACAGCTCCGCAGCATTTTCACCTAAAGGTTTTAACGTGATAATGCCGTTTGTAGAGATATCGATATTCTCAAAAGGCGGCAAAACAATGGGAATTCCGCCGTTGCCCATCACCGGCAAACCACTGCCCGTAACCAACTGGTTAGCGGCATTGATCTGCAGTTTGCCGCCTCGGGTATAACCTTCCGTTCCGTCAGGTTTGATAACCGTAAGCCAGCCATCTCCAGCAAGCGCTACATCAAGCTTACGTCCGGTTTCAATCAAAGTTCCGTGGGTAGTATCGGTTGCAGGACGCTCTGTCTGGGCATAAACGCGAGAAGCATGACCTTCCCCAAACACTTGCATCGCACGGGCTTGAGCCAGATCGGCCTTAAACCCTGTTGTATTCGCATTTGCAAGGTTATTGGCATGAGCTTGCTGCGCAAGCATATTCTCGCGCGCGCCACTCATTGCTAAATAAAGAACCTTATCCATCTTTCTTTTCCCAAACTATGGCGGCCAATTACACTAAACCGCAAACCGATAATTACTTACCTTTACCTATACGTAGCAATGGGTGTGCCAAAAAACAAAAAAGGCCGCATAATGCAGCCCTTAGGGATAATGAGAATAAAGTACAGAGAATCGCTATTAGATCTGCAGGATATTCTGTGTCACCGTATTCAAGGTCTCTAGAGTCTTAGAGTTGGCCTGGAAGTTACGCTGCGCTTCGATAAGATTTACCAGCTCAGCGGAAAGGTCAACGTTGGATTGTTCAAGAGCAGCAGAACGAAGCGTACCGTTCAGACCAGTACCCGGCGGGTTAACAATTGCCGCACCTGACGTCAGTGTTGCCGTCCATTCTGTGTCCCCTGAAGGCTGTAACCCTGACTGGTTTTCAAAGGTAGCGATAGCCACCACACCCAGATTCTGGTTTTCACCATTGGAGAAGCTAGCCACCATTTCACCTGTCTCAGAGAAGGTCACCCCGATCAGGTCACCTTTGGTGTAACCATCCTGAGTGGAAGCTTTAACGATGGAAGCCGAAGCAAACTGAGTTGTATTACTTAGATCCAAAGAAATAGTTGTTACAGGGTTTGCCGGATCTGCTCCTGCAATCGTGATACTAGGAGCAGTACCACCAAGAGGAACATTTTCACCATTAATAGACTGCAGAAGACCGTTAGTAGAATTGAACTCAACCAAAACCGGGCCCGGCTCAGTTGTTCCCGGCTCACCTGGATCAACAGCCTTACCCACATCCAGCAGCTCAGAACCGTTCAGGTATGCATACATACTGTAGATACCCTGATAGGAGTTATCACCGGTTTCTACTTCAGGCGTTCCACCCATAATAGGTATAACACCCACCCCAGGATCCACATCACCAAAATCTATCTCCAGAACTCCATCATTAACGTTTCCGGATTCTGGTGCAAAGGTAACAACCAATTGCCCTGAGCTGTTAAACAGAACTGACTGTACATCAGGGTTAGCATCAATAATAGCCGCCTGGTTTGCTTCTATAGTATCCTCGACTACCTGCTGGGATGAACCACCTGTGAGCTGAATAGAAACTCCACCAATCGTGATATTGGCATCACCCAGCAAATTACCTGTCGTTGGACTGAATGCAGCACCATTGAAGGTATAAGTATGCACCTCACTGGCAGACAGCTCTTCAGAAGTAACTGTTACATCGGTCAGAATATTGGAACTAGTATCCCTCACCTGAACATCATCGACATCAGCGGCCGATGCATTAAACCGTAGAATAACTTGATCACCTGAGGTTCCACCAATCTCCACAGTAGCAATTCGGCTATCTGCAGTGGTGATAGCCTCTACTTCCGCATTGTAATCAATCGTACTCAGGCCTGTGCCATCAGCAACAGCGGTTGCATCAGCTTCATTATCATCAGCGATGGTAAACAATGCTGGCGCATCTGAACCATTATTGTAACGGAACAGCACATTATCGGGGTCTGCGGGATCCACAATCACGTCAATCATCTCTGGCGCACCACCACCTGTATTGTATGCGGAGACGATATCATCGGACCGGCTTGCCATCAAAGCTGCCAATCCTGCCGGTGTGTTATAAGCACCCGTACTATTGTCAATGCCCGTAATCTGGAATGCTGGTACTGCACCAATCGTGAAGGTTAAAGATTCTGCGGCACCCGTTGCATCAAGACCATCTGCAAGCACCATGGTACTGATATTACCCAGTGTGGTATCCGCATCATCAGGATCGATACCTACACCTTTTTGCAAATTGGCCAGATTCACCGTACCACCGCTGACAACCGCCTGCCCTGTCATTGTCTGCACAGAGAAGTCTAAGGTCTGCACCTCACGGAAAGGAGGCTGCTCCACCATATTAAACTTGATGGTATGTTCATTACCCAAACTATCAAAGGTTCTCACTGTAGTACTGTAGGTAAAGGAACTCGGCTCATCCTTATCATAAGGAGTAAATAGTGTTGCCGCATCTTCCCTCGAATCGATATTAAACGACAGGTCAATCTCTTCAGTCGCTTTTGGCGGACTCTCTTTCTCGCTTACCTGAAGATCACCAATTGGAAGACGATTGTCTTCTGAATCAAGACCATAACCTTGCAGGTACTTGCCGGACTTTGAAACAACAAAGCCATCTTTATCCAACTCAAAAGAGCCTGCTCGACTATAGGTAGTACTACCTTGCCCATCATCCAGCTGAAAGAAACCAGAACCATTAATTGCCAAGTCCAGGTTGTTGTTTGTGAACTCAATGGTACCCGCCTGGAAGTCCTGGGCGATATCACTTACCGTCACACCGGAACCTGCCACGTTGGCGGAACCAGCACCCACAACGGCGGTAGCGTAGATGTCACCAAACTCGGTGCGCGAAGATTTAAAACCTACTGTACTCGCATTCGCGATGTTGTTACCGGTTACATCTAGATCAGTAGTTGCTGCCTTCAAACCGGTTACTGCTGTATTAAAACCTGCCATTTTCTTATCCTCACACGCCGATTTGTTTCACATCACTGACATCAAAGGAGCCAGCATTTGTATTCACTTTCATACCGATACCATTTTCTCCCAGAGTCACACTGTTAACTCTGTAAGCCATATTGGTATCGATAGCTTCATATTCACCGTCACTCATACGTTCAACCGTAAAAGTGTAATCTCCGGACGGGATACTGGAATTTCCTTCCTCATCCAAAGGCATCTGCCAGGCAAACTCATGCTCACCCTGCTGCACAGCACCCAACTGCATGGTATCCACTAAGGAACCACTGGAGTTGTAAACTTTTATCCGAACCTCAGATGTGCTGGTTTCAAGATTAAAAGAGCCATTAGCATATGGATTTGCCGCAGTGCCCACTTCAGAGGTATCCCCTGGAATGTATACCGATTGACCTACCATGGACGAAGCCTGCAAAGCTGCCTGACTGGACAGCATCGACTGCGACATCTCATTCATAGAAGTATTCAGCTGATTAATGCTTTCAACTTGAGACATGGTGGCAATCTGCTGCATATAATCAGCTGTATCCGCGGGGCTTGATGGATCCTGATTCTGCAATTGCGCAATCATCAAACGCATAAACATATCACTGTCTTCTTCCGTTTGACTTGTTGCCGCCGCAGAAGACTTATTCGTTTGATTTATCTGATCAAAGACGTTTTGATTAATGCCATTAACATTACTCATGGCTAGTAGCCTCGCACACTATTCATTATTGCTGACCAAGACGGATTGTTTGCTGCAACATCTGCTTGGCTGTATTCATAATTTCGGTATTAATCTGGAATGATCTCGACGCAGAGATCATATCCGCCATCTCTTCCACCACGTTCACATTAGGGTAGTAGACATAACCCTGCTCATCCGCCATTGGATGCGCTGGGTTGTATTCCTGGCGCAGCTGCGCATCACTTTCAACGATGCCTAATACCTGCACTCCCTGACCGGCTGCCATTCCATCTATATTGTCCGGCTCTGCCAATGGATCAACCTGCTGTACTGCAAAAACAGGCTTACGTGCACGATAGGTTTCATCAAGACTTGAACTAACACTCTCAGCATTAGCAAGGTTACTGGCCGTAGTATTCAAGCGAATGGTCTGCGCATTCATTGCAGAACCAGCGATACCAAAAACATTACTTAATGACATGATTATTCACCCTTAATCGCTGATTTAAGACCAGAAAACTTTTTATTCAAAAACTGGAAAGAGGCCTGATAATCCATCGCATTCTCAGTATAGCGGGCCATTTCCTGTTGAACCTCTACCGTATTTCCATCAACAGAAGCCTGATGAGGAATTCGATACATCATATCCGCGGCCAAATCCGGTTCTAACAACTCAGTTTTATGAGCAGAGGAAGTAACGGCCTGCTTAACTTTTGGCTGCATCACACCTTCCAGCACATGTGCAAACTCAATATCACGTGCTTTAAAGTTTGGAGTATCTGCATTAGCTATATT
The DNA here is from genome assembly GCF_024231755.1 of Neptuniibacter sp. Classification (GTDB taxonomy): domain Bacteria; phylum Pseudomonadota; class Gammaproteobacteria; order Pseudomonadales; family Balneatricaceae; genus Neptuniibacter. Next base: position 76,725 of record NZ_JAAEQH010000112.1, on the reverse strand, counting down.
GTTAGACAACACTTCAGCACGACGTGCTCGGAAAAGCAGTGCTTCATCATGAATTCCCAGTGCTGACTCAAAACTAATTGCCATTGTCTTGCCTCTTTAAATAAGTACCTGAATAAAAGCAGGAAACATACCAACAAACAAATTTCCTTATTTATCAGCAAGATAAAACAATTCAGTCTTAATAACAGATCATCAATACTTCTAAAGCGGCAAGCAGGAACCGCTTTATTGCCGCTTTATAGAATAGGGCAAGTGGCAAGTGGCAAGTGGCAAGTGGCAAAAATGAAAAAGCCGCTCATTGCTCATTGCAACGAACGGCTCAATATCTTTTAACAGAAGAGACTATCAAATAGCCTGGTAAATAATACCGGGTCGGCAGTGGATCATTTTGTACTTATCCGACAAGCCAGATAGGAACTCAGAAGCACCCAGAATAAGGTAACCTCCTGGTTTCAAGACACCATGCATCTTGGTAAGAATCTCGGTCTTTCTTTCACTGGAAAAATAGATCAGTACATTACGGCAGAATATAACATCAAATTTACCCATGGAGCTGTATTGTCCCAAGAGGTTGATGCTCTGGAAACGGACTCTCGACTTGATATCAGGATTGACCGCCCAGCTACCATCAGCAGTCTGGCGAAAGTGCTGAGTCAGGCGTTCCTGAGACAAACCACGACCGATAGCAAGCATCTCATACTCACCACGACGAGCCTGTTCAAGGACCTGAGTAGAAATATCTGTAGCGATGATCTCTTCTGAAGACAGCTTTCCTGGAGATTTCTTCTTGAATTCATCCAGCGTCATGCTGATAGAGTAAGGCTCTTGCCCAGTTGAACAAGCTGCGGACCAAACCCTCAACCGAGAACCCGGACCACTGCCTGTCATCTCAGGAAGAATCTTATCCCGAAGAATATCGAAAGGATGAACATCACGAAACCAGAGGGTTTCGTTCGTGGTCATTGCATCAATTACCTGCTCGCGCAGACGCTTGGAGGCAGGACTTTGCAGCTTTTGGATAAGTTCTTTCAGACCAGGACAGTTCTGCTCCTGAACGATCTTACCCAAACGACTTTGCACAAGATACTGCTTATGCTTCGCTAGCAGAATACCGCTACTATCTTCGAGAAACTTACTGAAGAGCTCAAAATCAGCATCTGTAATTGTAAAGCTTGAACGCGAAGCAATACTCATAAAGAGTCACACATCCGATTAATGACCTTCAACTTTTTGAATACGCTGCACAACCGCAGTCGCAAGATCATCTGGATTGAACTTAGCCAGGAATCCGTCTGCACCAACTTTCTTAACCATCGATACGTTAAAACCACCGGACAAAGAGGTATGCAATACAACATGCATAGAGCTCATCCGCTCATCTTCTCGAATCATCGATGTTAATGTATATCCGTCCATCTCTGGCATCTCGATATCAGAGATAACCATCAGGAAGTGCTCGGTGACATCTGAACCACGGTCAGCCATATCACGCAGCAAATCCCAAGCCATACGCCCGTTATTGCAGGAAGTAACTTTAATTCCAAGATTTTCCAGGCTTCGCTGCATCTGATTTCGAGCCACTGAAGAGTCGTCAACAATAAGAATCTGGTGCTCACGCGCTCTTTCACGCACTTTATCGTCAGCAACATCCTTGCTTACTTCAGTATTCATCGGATACAGGTCAGCAAGAATCTGCTCCACATCGAGAATCTCTATCAGCTTACCTTCATATTCAAAGATAGCCGTCAGATAATTCTCCACGCCTATTTCAGTAGGCGGGGCCATAATCTGATCCCACTGAGTATTCAGAATACGATCTACTTTTCGAACCAGAAAGGCCAGTGTACGGCGGTTATATTCTGCAACTATAAGGAAACAATCCTGGCGCTGTTCTTTTGGCACGGTCTGACGACCGATAGCCTCAGAAAGATCAAGAACAGGAATTGTTTCACCACGGATATGCGCCATACCCTTAATCGCAGATGTCTGCCTCGGCACCTCAGTCAGATCGGGACATTGCAGCACTTCTCGTACCTTAAAAACATTAATGCCGTACTGCTGATCCGTTTCCAGACCAAAAAGTAACAACTCTAGTCTGTTCTGCCCCACCATCTGGGTACGCAGGTTTACACTATCTAGGATACCTGACATGATTTAACAATCCCGTAGAGATTAATCTGTTCTATAAATCTACGCTGCCACCAAATCTGAACGTTAGTGACAACAACGTGAATACTCTTAATTTAACACGACTTTTCCTGCTGACCACTGTTCTTTTTGCCCCATTTGCAGTTTTAGCAGCAAATCAGACAGAAAAGCTTGAACAGGAAGCCCTGAGTTATCTGCACGAACACTATAATAAAACAAAGCTGAATGCTCGCACAGAGATCAAAATTAACCCTATAACTCGAAAAATCAAGCTCAAAGCCTGCTCTCAGCCAATAGAGTTTCAAACACCCAAGGGGAACGGTAGCCGCATTACTCTCAAAACCCGTTGCCCTTCACCATTATGGCAGCTTTTTATTTCTGCCCAAGTTAATCACTTCGGTCCAGCCGTTGTTAGTAATCATAGCCTGCCACGTAATACCGTTCTAAATAGCGCTCATCTAGCAGTAATGGAAGTAGATGTAACCAACTTACGGTCTGCATATTTCACCGACTCAAAGGACATAGTGGATTGGACCACAAAAAGAAGTATAGCTGCTGGAGCCATAATCACAGCCAGCATGCTGAAAACCCCATTAGCGATAAGAAAGGGCAACTCTTTACTTATTGAGGCTCGGCGTAATGGCGTCACTATCCGCGCCTCTGGAACAGCTCTGGAAGATGGCGAAATAGGCAAACAGATAAAAGTTAAAAATGACCGTTCTGGCAACATTATCAAGGCGCAGGTTATCCAATCAGGCCTTGTCCGAGCACCCTGAATATATGCATATTAATGACTGCATCACCTTTTGCCTGCTATACTGAAGTCAGTTTCCACCCATTGAAAAAAATTTAATTTTTTTTCTAAAGTTCCTGTTTAGGGCGCCGATAACCCGGGTTAGAGAAATATTTGAGGACGGATAAATGGTTATTGATTTCACGAGCCCGTCGTCGCAAGCGACAACAACTCGTGCACGGACTACAGAACAAGGCAACTCTGCTCCAAAAAGCAGCAGCGGCTCTGCGCCTGTACAAGCCCCGTCCAGTAAAGGTGATACAGTTCAGCTCAGCGATGCAGCACAGACACTGCAGAACGTCGAGAAAAAACTGGCCAACACACCTGATGTGGACAGCGCCCGTGTCGAGAGACTCAAACAGGAAATTGAAAGCGGCAGTTATCAGATCAACGCTGAGCGCGTAGCTGAGAAGATGCTTAATTTCGACAACCTGCTATAAGTTTTTGGCATGAATAAACAACAGAACGAACAACTGAATACCCTGCTAAAGCAGGGTATTTTGCTTTTAGAGTCACTCTCCGTAATTTACGACACAGAACTCGAAGCATTAAGCAGCAAAGATCTGGATAGACTCGGCGATGTGACACAGGAAAAAACCGATCTACTGAATAAGTTTCATCAATTCACAAAAGATCGCGTAGAGCTGTTAAATACTTTTGGAATTGAAGTTGAAGCAGGTAACTACCAGATCCCTTCGGAAAACGCATCTGATTCCAAGGAAGATGAAGATACCAACACACTCCATACGACCATCAAACGTTTACTAAAAACCCTGCAACAGAAGAACAACAGAAACGAACAAGCAATATATCGCAATCAGCAAAATGTGAGTCAGCTCTTATCAATTGTTCGCGGGCACAAAAAGCAGGATCAGCTTTATAACAAAGCAGGAAATTCAGGTTTGTATAAAGCCCAAAGCAGCTTAGGAAAAGCCTGACCTAAAGCCTGGACCATAGTGACGCCAAGTTTATTTCAAGCTAGAATCCCCAACCGAAATCCATAACGTCCCAGTAGCTCAGTTGGATAGAGCGGTCCCCTCCTAAGGGACAGGCCAGGGGTTCGAATCCTCTCTGGGACGCCATTTTTCTAGTCACGCCCTCCCCACTGCTCAACCGAAATTCAGAATTTTTCTTATTTCCACATTCAGTCGCCCAATGTATCCTCTACGCTAACTATCAAGTACGCAAAATGGATTTTAAGACTGATATGGATACCAAATTATTCGTAGTTATCGCAGCCGCATCTGCATTCGCTTTACAGCAAGTAGGTGACACCGACTCAGCGCAAGAGACTAACCAGGAACTAGCTAACCTACACCGCGCCATAATTGATAGTAAAGACCCGACAGATATCCTTGAGCCAACCGCTTCGGGAGAACAAACAACCGCCTTATGCAGTTCTGGTATTATCGCAACAAGCTCACACACCCAACACCTGGAGGCTCACACCTACGTTTCCTATAAAGTCAACGAAACCACCTATATCCGAATAGACCTACCAGCTCCTCTCCTCTGCACTTGAAACAAAGCCCTTCTCAAGCAACCACCGCGGATGCAATAACACCGTCTACCCCTACTTTAGAGCGGCTGACCCATTTCCATGAAACGTCTGCAAAATGTAATTTGGTTGATCTGTATTTATCTAGAATAAATTGGCGGGGATGATTTCCCAGCACCTATTTTGAGTTAGCGCAGCAGATTTCCAAGCGAACCACTCGGCAACAGGGAGATATCATGACGGAGAAAGCGCCTTAGCAGTTGCTGCTTGTCACGCTCAACATCCTCTAAACTGAGTCTGTCTGATAATTTCAAGTATCGTTCCACCATCCTCAGGCGCTCATCCCTCTTATCACTACTATCCCTGGCAGATTCAAGAAACAACTGAGCTAAGTTAAGCAGAGCCCCGGCATTACTTGAATCGTATTCAGTCGCCAGGCCAAAGTACTTGAGCGCCTGCGGCATTTTTCCAGCAAGGTAGTGCTTAACCCCCAGCCGGTTAACCTTAAGACTCATCTCAGGATCACGCTGACGCCCCTTAGCCTTAGCTGGTTTATGCTCTTCAGGCTCAAGAATAGGCACCGCATCACCAGTCACACTTAACAGCTCTCGATCAAGGCTTAGAGGATTCTCAAGCTCCTCATTAACTCTCTGCGCCTCGCGAGTACATTTATTAGCTTCATCCACTTCACCCAACTGATTGAACATTTCACTACGAAGCAACGCTGCACGTACCTGTAGTTCACGATCAGTAGGAAATGCCTGATAAGCCTGAGCAATAGTCTTTTCAAATTCGTTATAAAGCTCGGTAGCAACCGCGCCATCAGCACCTGTCATTTCAAGACGTTTCACATTCGCAAGGCGCAAGTAAGGGTCAGGAGAGCGATAACAGCTATGCCGCCCAAGCACTATTGATTTCCGATATGCCCCGCCTGCCATATCCAACTCTTTGGTCTGTGTTGCAAGACGCCCAAGCTCCATCTGCCTTGGAATACCCATCGGCGATTTTTGTGTAGCTTCATGGGTGACATCTCGAGCTTTCTCAAGATCACCTCCTTGCTCGTGGACCTTTGAGAGTAGATCGTAAGCCGCTATAAACAATGGAAACTCTTCAATCAACTCATGAAGAAGCCCTTTAGCATCCTTCATTTTGCCCAAACCGATCAGCGCTTGTGCCCAGATTAAACCTGATTCTTTATCGTGAGTTTTCCAGTAGTTTTTTTCTGCGACTTTGGCAGCCTCAGCATATTTCTGAAATTCATTGAGGAGACGGGATAGAATTAACTGAGCCTCATCATACTCCGCATCATATGGAGAGAAACCTGTACGGCAGTAATTGATAGCTGAAGGCAGATCTCCAACCTCTAACGCAGAATCCACAGGTTCAAACACTTCTTTGCGATAAAGAATCGAATCAAGGCGATGCTTCAATTCATCAACGGTAAAAGGTTTCATAATGACGTCGTCTGGACGACTATCAATTGCGTGCAGAATTACTTCTTGAGATGCATCGCTGGTCATAAAGATCCAGCAGGCTGAGGCTTTTATATAACCCCTGTAACGACACTCTTCCAATAGCTGAATACCCGTCACACTGTCTCTGACATTGTGACCGAGTAGAATTACATCATAGTTATTTTCGGATATTTCGTTGAGAATGCGATCATTGATTGTCACAGCCTTGAGATTGCTCACTCCCAAACTGCGCAACATATAAAAAATTGTGGAACGCATATTGCCGCTGGTTTCAATCAGCAATACCTGCTTTTCTGAATAATCCACTTTTGCCACTCAGTCATCCACAACATAAACGCATGTTCATGCAGTATAAAAGCGGAACACTTTGGACAAAAGCATTTTTCAAACAAAAAAAAGCACCGGGTGTAGGGTGAAACACTCGGTGCCAAGACAGTTCTATGCTGTAAGGTCATCCTATATCCAACCCCTTAGAACACTAATGATTTAGATCAACAAAACATTTCTATTCCACTGTAGTCTGTAGGTATTGAGACAATATGATGAGAACACGCTTCATCTCTTTACTGTAAACTGAAAAGAAAACCAAAAAAGATTCCTATGACTACAGCGTTTATCACCCATGATGATTGCGGCCTACATAATATGGGGCCGGAGCACCCGGAAAGCCCTGTGCGACTAATTGCGATCCGCAAGGTTTTAGAAAAAACAGGATTGATGCACGAGCTACAACGACTCGATTCTGTTCATGTTCTACCTGAGCAGATTCAGTTGGCGCACGCTAATCTGCACCAAAAGCGCCTGGAGATGAAACTCCCTGAAAGCGGTGTAGTTTACACTGACGATGACACTGCCCTTTGCCCTCACTCTCTACATGCAGCAAGCCTAGCAGCAGGTTCTGCGGTTATGGCGGTAAACAGAGTAATGTCAGGTAAAGTGCAAAACGCGTTTTGTGCTGTACGACCGCCAGGCCATCATGCAGAACACAATAATCCGATGGGCTTCTGCTTTTACAATAATGCAGCCATCGCAGCTATGCATGCGTTGCAGCAACCGGGCATTGAACGCGTAGCCATCTTCGATTTCGATGTTCACCACGGTAATGGAACGGTGGATATTTTCAAAGATAAGCCAGAAGTGCTTGTATGCTCCACTTTCCAACACCCGTTCTATCCTGAGCGATACTGCGACATCACTCGCGACAATATTATCAACTGCCCGATGGAAGCCCACAGCGATGGCATGGTATTCCGAAAGCTTGTTGAGTCACGCTGGCTGCCAGCAATTCAGGCCCACAAGCCAGATATGATAATCATCTCTGCTGGATTTGATGCCCATCATGAAGACCCAATGGCAGACATTAAGCTAAATGAAGAAGATTATCGCTGGGTAACCCAGCTGCTAATGGACTCGGCTAAAACCTATAGCGAGAATCGATTAGTCTCGGTTTTAGAGGGTGGCTATAACCCAGTATCTCTGGCGTTTAGTGTTCAGGCACACTTGGAAGTTCTTGCTGGGCATTAAATCATAAGCGACAGGAATAACTATAATAATCAGAAAGCCCTTCGGCGTGAGGACACGCCTCCAACAAACAAAAAAGGCTGCCAATGGCAGCCTTTTTTCGTTACGTAAGATCTTAGCTTACGAACTTGATCATCACACCGGCAGCAATCGCAGAACCGATTACACCCGCAACGTTTGGACCCATTGCATGCATCAGAAGGAAGTTCTGAGAGTTGTACTCCAGACCTATCTTGTTGGATACACGAGCAGCCATTGGTACCGCTGATACACCTGCCGAACCAATCAGTGGGTTGATCGCATTGCCACCCATCATCTTGTTCATCAGTTTCGCCATCAGGACACCTGCCGCTGTACCGATACAGAATGCAACAATACCCAGCGCCATGATACCCAGAGTCTGAAGATCCAGGAACTTGTCTGCAGACAGTTTAGAACCTACGGACAGACCCAGGAAGATTGTTACGATGTTGATCAGTGCATTCTGTGCAGTATCGCTCAAACGATCCACAACACCACACTCACGCATCAGGTTACCAAAGCAGAACATACCCAACAGTGGTGCCGCATCCGGAAGCAACAGAGCCACCAGAATCAACAACGTGATTGGGAACAGGATCTTCTCAAGCTTAGTCACATGACGCAGCTGGCTCATCTTGATCTTACGCTCAGCATCTGTAGTCAGTGCACGCATAATTGGTGGCTGAATCAGAGGTACAAGCGCCATATATGAGTATGCAGCTACAGCAATCGCACCCAACAGGTGTGGAGCCAGAAGGCTGGTTACATAGATCGCAGTTGGGCCATCAGCACCACCGATGATACCGATAGCCGCCGCTTCCTGAATATTGAAATCCATGATACCCATCGCAGACATGCCTACAGCACCCAGAACGGTAGCAAAGATACCAAACTGAGCTGCAGCACCCAGGAACAGGGTACGCGGGTTAGCCAGCAGAGGACCGAAGTCGGTCATCGCACCAACACCCATGAAGATCAATAATGGAGCAACTGTAGAACCAATCGCCACACTATAGAAGTTGTACAACATACCATTAGCGTAACCACCGTCATAGGCAACATTTTTTGCAGCCTGTATTTCAGCAGCTGAGGCATTATTGTATGCGTTTAGCAACTCGTAAGGATCAGTACTGGAAACATTCAGTGCTGCCGCCATAGCATTCATCACTTCCGGAACAGCGAAGTGCAATGCGTTTTCTACAGCATTGTATGCCAGACCTGCTTCTGGAATGTTTGCCAAAATGCCACCGAATCCAATCGGCACCAACAGTAGCGGTTCGAAATTCTTTTTGATGGCCAGAAACAAAAGCAACAGACCAATCAATATCATTACGATCTGACCACCGCTGATGTTATAGGCACCAGAGGCAAGAAACAGTTCGATTAACTTATCCATCAAACAGTACCTTACGCCAGAGTCAGCAGAGTGTCGCCAACCTGAACAGCGTCACCTTCCTTAACATCGACAGTAGAAACTGTACCAGCGCGAGCCGCACGAACTTCAGTTTCCATCTTCATCGCTTCCAGAATAACCAGTACATCACCTTCCTGTACTGCCTGACCTGCAGCCACCTGAACTTTCCAGATGTTACCTGCCAAAGGCGCATCTACAGGCTCTGCCGCACCACCTGGTGCAGCTGCTGGCGCTGCTGCAGCTGGAGCTGCCGCTGGAGCTACTGCGGAAATATCACCGCCTTCAGTTACTTGTACAACGTAGTTCTGGCCGTTAACAGTAATAGTGTAAGTCTGTGGGCCTGTATTCTTAGGTGCAGCCATTGCTAGTGCGTCCTCTAATGTAGGTGCAGGTTCAAATGCGTCAGGGTTGTTGCGGTTTTCCAGGAACTTCAAGCCAACCTGAGGGAACAGAGCGTAAGTCAGAACATCATCAATTTCGTTCTCACCTTGAGTCAGCTCAACGCCCTTCTCAGCAGCCAGATCCTTCAGTTCGCCTACTAGCTTGTCCATTTCTGGTTCAAGCAGATCAGCAGGACGGCAAGTGATCGCTTCACCACCATCCAGAACACGAGCCTGAAGTTCAGCATCATATGGCGCAGGAGCCGCACCGTACTCACCTTTCAGGATACCCTGTACTTCTTTAGAGATTGTTTTGTAACGCTCGCCCATCAGGACGTTGATTACAGCCTGAGTACCAACAATCTGAGATGTTGGAGTTACCAGAGGAATCAGACCTAGATCTTCACGTACACGAGGGATCTCAGCCAGTACATCATCAAACTTGTCAGATGCACCCTGCTCTTTCAGCTGGTTTTCCATGTTGGTCAACATACCACCTGGAACCTGAGCAACCAGAATACGGGAGTCCGTACCACGCAGAGAACCTTCAAACTTCGCATACTTCTTACGTACTTCACGGAAGTAGCCTGCAATTTCTTCAAGCAGGTTAATATCCAGACCTGTGTCACGATCCGTACCTGCCAGTGCAGCTACAACAGACTCAGTAGAGGTGTGACCATATGTCATAGACATAGAAGAGATAGCTGTATCGACACGGTCGATACCTGCTTCAACAGACTTCAGGATTGTCATATCAGACAGACCAGAAGTTGCGTGAGCGTGCAGCTGAACTTCCAGATCAGTCTGAGCCTTCAGACGAGAAACCAGATCAAATGCGTCGTATGGCGTCAGGATACCGGACATATCCTTGATCGCGATTGAGTCAGCACCCATGTCTTCCAGAGTCTTAGCGTATTCAACCCAGTTATCGATGGTATGAACCGTGCTCTTAGTGTAAGAGATGGTGCCCTGAGCATGCTTGCCAGTACCTTTAACTGCTTTGATCGCAGTTTCCAGGTTACGCGGATCGTTCATCGCATCAAAGATACGGAATACGTCTACGCCGTTTACGGCAGCACGCTCACAGAATTTGTTTACAACATCATCAGCGTAGTGACGGTAACCCAGCAGGTTCTGTCCACGCAGGAGCATCTGATGTTTTGTATTTGGCATCGCTTGCTTCAGCAAACGGATGCGTTCCCACGGGTCTTCTCCGATGAATCGGATACATGAGTCAAATGTTGCGCCGCCCCAGCTTTCTAGGGACCAAAAGCCTACTTTATCCAGCTTTTCCGCGATCGGCAGCATGTCTTCAACTCGCATACGTGTAGCGAACAGCGACTGATGTGCGTCACGCAGTACTACATCAGTAATGCCAAGCGGTTTCTTTGCGTCGGTCATGGGTAATGGCCTTCTGTCGATTAATGCAGATTATTAATTATTAATCCGTTCTTGTTTATGAACGGTATTTATGGACCGCTGCAGTCATTACAGCGACTAATTCGTCATTGTTATTTGCAGCTGCTGCTGGCGCAGCTTTTTTTGCTGCTGGCTGAGCAGGTGCTTCTGGAAAAAACTTGCCTACTACTTTGGACATTCCTGTTGTAGCAAATACCAACAAAGTCAGAAAGACAACAACGAAGCCCATACCGAAGACCATCAAATTCAGGCCTTCTGATAACAAATTATCCATCTAATGGGTGCTCCTTGGTTATATCGAAACCCATTCGCCAGTGAGCAGCTTTTGGCCTTCCCTTTTTAATAAGGGTATTCACTGACGGATGTACTAGTTGCAAATGGACCACAATTAAACCCGAAAAGTCTAATTCTGGCAATAAAACAGATGGATTTTAACCTAAAGGCGGAGTGATTTTTAGACCAAAAGGTGGATATGGATCAAAAGTTGCTTAACACCTTATGATCCATATGGGATAGAGAACTAAGATTCTACTGAGCCTGGACGGTAGACTTTAACATTGCTAAAACCACGCTCCTGCAACTGATGCGCATGCATCTGGCTCATTACACCTTTTTCACAATAGAGCAGATATTCCTTTTCTTCGGAGAACTCGTCAACAGCTGCACCTAAGGCAAAAAAAGGAATAAGTTCGATTTCACAACCCGGAATATTGAGCGGCTTTTTCTCCTGCTCATGAGGTGCGCGAATATCCACAACGATCTGATTGTCAGCCACCCTGGTTAGCGCTTCCACCTCAGCATGAACATTTACATCCTCAACAATCTCATCAATACTGATCACCTGACGGCGCTCCAAGGCACGCTCCAGTACATCAAAGTCGAAATCCGACTCTTCCTCTTCAACGCGATCTTTCTTCGCACAAGTTGTTGGGCGATCTGAGATAACACCACAATACTCAGGCATATTCTTAGCAAAATCATATGCACCAATTTCGCGGGTGATATCGATGATATCCTGCTTATCCATTGTAACCAGAGGTCGAACAACCAGCTTATCTGTCGCAGCATCGATGATCGCAAGGTTTGGCAGAGTCTGGCTAGATACCTGAGCAATACTCTCCCCTGTCACCAAAGCATCAATCTTCATGCGATCAGCAACCTTTTCACCAGCACGCATCATCATACGCTTCAGCACAACCCCCATATGGGAATGATGTACCGACTGCAGGATTTCACCAACAACTTCATCAAATGGAATTGTGATGAATTTAACACGTGCTGAAGAACCAAAACGATTCCACAGGTGAAGCGCGACCTGTTTTACCCCTATCTCATGGGCATGCCCACCCAGATTGAAAAACAGGAAATGCGTTTTACAACCTCTGCGCATCGACATATAGCTGGCAACAATTGAATCAAACCCACCTGAGATCAGAGACAGAGTCGCTTCCTGTGTACCTAATGGGAATCCGCCCAGCCCTTTGTAAATATTGGTAACCACATAAAGCTTGTCGTTACGAATCTCTAGATCAACATAAACATCGGGCTTGTGTACGTTTACACCTGCCGTATCTGCATGCTGGTTTAAACCACCACCTACATACCGCTCAACATCGATAGATTTGAAATCATGCTTACCTGAGCGCTTTACCCGAACTTTGAAAGTTTTCCCTTTCAACTCTTCAGCATAAATCTCATGAGCCTTTTCATAGATATCGTGAAAATCACCCAGCGGGTATTCAGTAACCTCAATAAAGCTATGAATACCCGGCGTGCGTGACAAAAGATCAACCACCTGCTCAGAGATCGCTGAATCCGCCTGTTCACACTCTACATCTAACTTATCCCATTGACCGCGTACCTTGATAGATTCATCAATACGGCGCGTCATATTCTGCAGGTTGCTCTGCAGACGCTGAATCAAGCGCTTACGTACCGGACGGCTCTTAATAGTAATTTCAGGGAATAGACGAATAGAGAACTTCATAGCATCGAGCTCGAATAATAAAAATAGGTTTGGGTATTATAAAACGCAGTGGCTTTTATATAGAAGTATCAGATGGCGCGCCCGAGAGGATTCGAACCTCTGACCGCCTGGTTCGTAGCCAGGTACTCTATCCAGCTGAGCTACGGGCGCACATCAAAATGGCGGTGAGCGAGGGATTCGAACCCTCGATAGGGGTAAACCTATACGCCCTTAGCAGGGGCGCGCCTTCAGCCACTCGGCCAGCTCACCAACAACGAGCGCGTAATATACAGAACTGATTTTAAAAAGAAAAGAGGATATTAAAAAAAATTATCCTTGATTTCCCTCTTCAGCCTTTTCGCGCTGGATGCGCTGATAGATCTCTTCACGGTGAACAGAAACATCTTTCGGTGCATTCACACCAATACGTACCTGATTACCTTTAACACCGAGAACAGTAACAGTGACTTCATCACCGACCATTAGAGTTTCGCCCACACGGCGAGTAAGAATTAACATGACGTAGAATCTCCTAAAAACATCCCAGGCGAACTTGTCAAACTAGACAAGTAAACAGACTGGCATCAATCCAATTCCCTGCCAGAACGCTGCCTATGTACAACAGCTAGTCTTAATATAGACCAGCTTTTCATTATAAGCGCATTATTCGCTTACAGAATCATTAACATCCATATCGAACGCAGAGTGCAAAGCACGAACTGCGAGTTCCAGATACTTTTCAGCAATCACTACAGATATTTTAATCTCAGAAGTTGAGATCATCTGTATATTGATATTTTCATCAGCCAACGCATCAAACATTTTGCTTGCTACGCCTGCGTGAGATCGCATACCCACCCCTACGATAGATACTTTGGCAATCTTGTTATCACCCACCACTTCACGCGCCCCCAGCTCTTCAGCCACCTGATTAAGAACCTTCTCAGCAGAATCATAATCATTACGGTGTACCGTAAAAGTGAAATCTGTTGTGTTATCTGCAGCCACATTCTGCACAATAACATCAACCTCAATATTTTCACGACTGACAGGCCCTAGAATACGGGAAGCAACTCCCGGCACATCAGGAACACCCATCACTGTCAGCTTAGCCTCATCACGGTTAAACGCGATACCGGAAATAATTGGTTTTTCCACAGCTGCATCATCCTCTATGGTAATTAAAGTGCCCGGTCCATCCTGAAAGCTCGAAAGAACACGAAGTGGAACTTTATATTTACCGGCAAACTCAACGGCTCTTATCTGCAAGACTTTAGAGCCCAGACTTGCCATCTCCAGCATCTCTTCAAAAGTGATCTGCTCGAGGCGGCGAGCCCCTTCAACTACACGCGGGTCCGTTGTATAGACCCCATCAACATCAGTATAGATCTGACACTCATCCGCTTTAAGAGCAGCAGCCAACGCCACTCCAGTAGTATCAGATCCACCACGACCTAGCGTTGTTATATTGCCCTGATCATCAACCCCCTGAAAGCCCGCTACTACAATCACATTCCCAGACTCAAGATCCTTCTGCATAGAAGAAACCTCAATATCCTGGATTCGTGCCTTTGTATGCGCACTATCAGTGAGAATTTTAACCTGGCTACCGGTATAAGATTTTGCAGAAACGCCACGCTCAGCTAGCGCCATACATAGCAATGCTATGGTCACCTGCTCACCAGTGGACACCAATACATCCATTTCACGCGGATTAGGGTTTGACTGAATATCTTTAGCCAAACCTATCAAACGATTAGTCTCACCACTCATAGCAGAAACTACGACAACAATATCGTGCCCCTGCTGTTTAAAGCCTTGAACCTTGTCCGCAACCGCTTCGATGCGCTCGACGCTCCCCACTGAGGTTCCGCCGTACTTTTGAACATAAAGCGCCATATATTCAGCCCTTCCGGATTAAACAGCTGCTTCAACCAGCCCTGTAACAGATTCCAACGCAGCCGGGAGTGCTGCCAGATCTGTACCACCACCCTGAGCAAAGTCAGGACGCCCACCGCCCTTACCACCCAGCTTAGCAGTTAATTCTTTGATCAGATCACCCGCCTTTACTTTAGCCGTCAGATCTTTGGTAACACCTGCAGCCAAGGCTACTTTATCATCAGAAACAGTTGCCAGAACCACAATACCGCTACCCAGCTTATTCTTCAGCTGATCGATGGTGTCACGCAACGCTTTAGGCTCAACACCTTCCAAGTTAGCAGCCAGAACTTTTACGCCATTAACCTCTACTGCATTGCTGATCAGATCAGCACCTTTTGCAGCAGCAAGCTTAGCCTTCATCTGCTCCAGCTCTTTCTCAAGCTGACGCGTTTTACCCTGTTGTTCCTGCAACTTCTGCTCGAACTGCGTTTTCTGTTCCGCAAAGAAATCCAACGCAGTTGCACCAGTAACAGCTTCAACACGACGAATGCCTGCAGCAACACCACCTTCAGAGGTGATTTTTAGCAAGCCAATATCACCTGTACGTTTAGCATGAGTACCGCCACAAAGCTCTATAGAGAAATCACCACCCATGGATAGAACACGCACTTCATCGTCGTATTTCTCACCAAAGAGTGCGGCAGCGCCTTTAGCTTTGGCCGCTTCAATCTCCATAATTTCGGTTACAACTTCGCTGTTATCACGAATCTGATCGTTAACAATCCGCTCTACTTCTGCGATCTGTTCCGCAGTTACCGCTTCGAAATGGGAGAAGTCAAAACGCAGACGCTGGTCATCATTCAGAGAGCCTTTCTGTTGAACATGCTCACCCAAAACCACTCGCAATGCTTCGTGCAACAAATGGGTGGCAGAGTGGTTTAGAGCTATAGCTTTACGGCGCACAGAATCAACCTTAGGAGCAACCTTATCACCCACCTTCAGAGTGCCACTTTCAACACTACCGTGATGAAGGTTGTTTTTACCCTCTTTGGTACAGTTATTTACCGCAAAGGAAACAGAACCAGAAGCCAAAGAACCAGTATCTCCTACCTGGCCACCAGATTCTGCATAGAAAGGCGTTTCATCCAGAACAACAAGACCAGAATCCCCAGCCTGCAGTTCATCTACTGACTCACCATCTTTAAAGAGAGCAACAACAGATGAGGAATCACCTGAAAGGTTTTCATAACCAGTAAAGCTGGTTTCACCATCCAGTTTGATCGCATCGTTATAATCTACTGAGAACTTACCTGCTGCACGAGCACGCTCACGCTGAGCTTCCATCTCACGCTCAAAACCTTCTTCGTCGATCGTCAGCTCATGCTCACGAGCCACATCAGCCGTCAAGTCGTGTGGGAAACCATAGGTATCGTATAGCTTAAATACTGTCTCACCCGGTATCACTGTACCGTCAAGATTATCGATGGCTTCTTGTAACAGACGCATACCATGATCCAGCGTCTTCGCGAATTGCTCTTCCTCTTTCAACAACACACGTTCGACCTGAGCCTGCTTATCGGCAAGTTCTGGATATGCTTCGCCCATCTCTTTAACCAGCGCAGCCACCAACTGATTAAAGAACGCACCTTTAGCGCCCAGCTTATTTCCGTGACGTACGGCACGACGAATAATACGGCGTAGCACATAACCAGCACCTTCGTTAGAAGGCAGAACACCATCAACAATCAGGAAAGAACAAGAACGGATATGGTCAGCAATTACGCGCAGAGACTTATTATCCATATCTGTAGTGCCTACTGCCTCAGCAGTAGCTTTTAACAGATTCTGGAACATATCAATTTCATAGTTTGAGTGAACGTTCTGCATTACTGCAGCAATTCGCTCAAGGCCCATCCCCGTATCCACAGAAGGTTTAGGCAACGGTGTCATCTCACCATCGGCACTGCGGTTGTACTGCATAAATACAACGTTCCAGATCTCGATGTAACGATCACCATCTTCTTCAGGGCTTCCCGGAGGACCACCCCAAACGTCAGCACCGTGGTCAAAGAAGATCTCAGTACATGGACCACAAGGACCTGTATCACCCATAGACCAGAAGTTATCTTCATCCAGCTTAGAGAAACGCTCTGGATCTACGCCAACTTCCTCTTTCCAGATACGCTCAGCTTCATCATCAGAATGATGTACGGTTACCCACAGGCGCTCTTTTGGCAACCCCATTACTTCTGTCAGGAAAGTCCATGCAAAGTTAATTGCATCTTGCTTGAAGTAATCACCAAAGCTGAAGTTACCCAGCATCTCAAAGAATGTGTGATGACGTGCGGTATAACCTACATTTTCCAGGTCATTGTGTTTACCACCAGCACGCACACAACGCTGAGAGCTTGTTGCACGGGTATAATTACGTTTATCTGTGCCTAAAAACACATCCTTGAACTGCACCATACCTGCGTTAGTAAACATCAGAGTAGGGTCATTAGCAGGAATAAGGGAGCTACTCGCTACAACCTCATGTCCCTGCTGATTAAAATAATCTAGAAATGCTTGGCGAATCTCGGCACTTGTCATGTATTTCATTAGATAAACCGTATACGTATCCAATCAGATAGAACCACTAACCGGCCTCACTCACCAATCAGCGGCATAAAATCACCACAATTAAGGGCGCAACATTATATATCGTGTTCGAAAATTGTTCGAATGTTTTTGTCGCCAGCAAGAAGGGCTGGCTTTAGAAGGGAGTTTTATACAAAACAGCTAAAATCGGAGGCTACCGCCTTCCTAATCCTCATGATCAGAAGCCACAGCGTGCTGAATTTCATCCATTGAAAAACCCCTCTGACTTAAAAAGCGCATCCTTTTAGAACGCTCTTTATAATCTCCTGCTGAAAAGGGCTGCGAATACTTGCGCCGATACTGCTCAACAGCCAACTCATACCAATCTATATCCATATCTTCGAATACAGTCTGCATAAGATCATTTGCGATACCCTTACGCTGCAGATCAAAACGAATACGGATCAAACCATGGCCCTGCCCTATACGCATTCGAATAAAGCTTTCTGTAAAACGCTGATCCGAAAGATAACCCTCCTCCTCAAGCGAACCTAACACCGACTCTATAGATAATCCTTCAGCCATCCTCCCAAGTTTTTGGGTTAATTCTCCCCGAGAGTATTCCCTTCTCGACAATAGCTGAATTGCTTTATTCCAAAGGTCCTTTTCTGTTACCTGTTCGACCATATTTCACCATAAAAAAAGCCTCCAGCTGTTACAGCGGAGGCCTTAGTAATATCTATTTAAGAGCTAATCTCTTGAGACTCTGTATCTGGATCTTCTATATCAGATCCAGATTTTCTGAGGCATCCTCTTCACTCTCTTCGGCTACTGGATTAGAGAGCAAACGTTTGCGAATCTCAGATTCTATCTCATTAGCAACAGCAGGATTTTCTTCAAGGAATCTAGCTGCATTAGCTTTACCCTGACCAATCTTGTCACCATTGTAAGCGTACCAAGCACCCGATTTATCAACCAATCCCTCTTTCACACCCAGATCGATTACTTCTCCCATATGGTAGATACCCTCACCATACATAATCTGGAATTCAGCCTGTCTAAACGGTGGTGAAACCTTGTTTTTAACAACCTTAACGCGGGTTTCGTTACCTACCACTTCATCACCTTGCTTAACCGCACCAGTACGACGGATATCAAGGCGCACAGAGGAGTAGAACTTCAGCGCGTTACCACCTGTCGTGGTTTCAGGGTTACCAAACATTACCCCGATCTTCATACGAATCTGGTTGATAAACACCAGCAAGCAGTTTGAGCTTTTCACATTACCGGTCAGTTTACGTAACGCCTGAGACATCAGACGCGCCTGCAGACCAACATGGGAGTCACCCATATCACCTTCAATCTCTGCTTTCGGTGTCAAGGCAGCAACGGAGTCAACGATGATCACATCAACCGCATTGGAGCGAACCAACATATCGGTGATCTCCAACGCCTGCTCACCCGTATCCGGCTGAGATACCAGAAGCTCATCTACATCTACACCTAGCTTCTCAGCATAGATAGGATCAAGAGCATGCTCCGCATCAACGAAGGCACAGGTTTTACCCTGTTTCTGTGCTTCAGCAACTACCTGCAAAGTCAGCGTGGTTTTACCTGAAGACTCAGGCCCATAGATTTCTACGATACGACCGTAAGGCAAACCACCTATACCCAGAGCTATATCCAGGCCAAGAGAACCAGTGGAAACTGACGGGATCGCTTCACGTGGCTGATCCCCCATGCGCATTACTGCACCTTTACCGAACTGTCTTTCAATCTGGCCTAACGCTGCATCCAGCGCCTTTTTGCGATTCGCGTCCATCTTCAACCCTGTATTAATAGATTCACGTTGCGTTGAAAAATACTGTATGTATGGACAGTATTATTTCACAAGAATCCCGGATTGCAACCCTCAAGATGATAAGTTCTTTAAAATTCCCTGAAGGGCATGACTAACTGCTTGTTTTCTCACGGATTCACGATCACCGGAGAAAATCATTTTTTCCGTACGTGTAGCCTTACCCTCTTCAGCCCAGGCAAACCATACAGTACCCACAGGCTTATCATTACTACCACCACCAGGGCCTGCTATTCCACTGGTTGCAACGCCAATACTAGCCCGACTATTACTGAGCACACCCTCAGCCATTTCAGCAACAACGGCTTGAGAAACAGCACCATTCTGCTCCAAGGTATTATGTGCCACTCCCAGCATCCTCTGCTTTGACTCATTGCTGTATGTAACAAATCCACAATCGAACCACTCAGAACTACCCGCTACTGCTGTCATTTCTTGCGCGATCCAGCCGCCTGTACAAGATTCAGCCACTGCCAGATAGTAGGATCTCTTAGTTAAACCCTCTGCAATCCGGTAGACAATCTCATTCATAGTCAAATCTACTCCCTACCAAAAAGCTTCCATTCCGATAATGGTCACTAAACATATCTCTTTTATTGATAATTTTTTGAGGCGCTAGTGTGTACAAAGCATGCAACAGTTATTCATCGAATCGATGCACCATGAGGACCAGTCTAACATTTTGCGCCATATTTAAAGCAGAGATAAAGTGTATCGATAGATCATCGATATGAGGTGTGACCAGCGCAGAGGTGGGGCAGATGGAGAAGGAAGATTACAGGCTAGCAAATTTCTACTGGAGCTGGATTGTAGGAAACAGCACCGAAAAATCAGATTATCCGGCATCAACTGAGAATATAATCTCGACTCTGTCGATGCCCGGATTTACTCAATATTTTTTAACTATTTTACATCCAAGGGACTTAAGCATTGCCGATATGCTGGACATCTGCTCTGATGGCACATGAACAGTATACTTTTGATATTCGGGCTGTTTCGCATATTCTTCTTCTGCGCGGCTGATTGCATTTGCAACAGATTTAGAATTAACACCATATTGGTCAGCTGCATCTTCACAAGATACCTGACCATACACTACGGCTCGAGCAGCATTAATTACAGCAGAATTAACTCGAGTATTACTAATTCCTTCCTCAAACTGTTCAGGTGTGATACTCACGAAACCTCCAAAAAACTCTTAGCTATGCTTGGAACCGAAGTCCTAATACGCGCTATAGTACCAATTGCACACCCCAAAAGTCATTAAAAATTTAGTGTGCAGACAATCTCCAAATTGACTTATACTAACAGCCTATTCCCCTCCAAAGCTGACATTGAACCGTTCAAGCCAACACTCTGTTTTATATTAACAAGCCAGAAAATATGACATCTAAAAAAAGTAAAGCAACAGCTCAAAAAACAGAGCACACCCCAATGATGCAACAGTATCTACGCATCAAAGCACAACATCCGGATCAGCTGGTGTTTTATCGCATGGGTGACTTTTACGAACTTTTTTTTGATGATGCAAAAAAAGCCGCTGAACTGCTGGATATATCCCTTACCGCACGAGGCAAATCTGCTGGTGAACCGATCCCTATGGCCGGTATCCCCTATCATGCTGCCGAAGCCTATGTAGGAAAGATAGTCCGAGCCGGGGAATCAGTCGTGATCTGCGAACAGATAGGCGACCCTGCCACAAGTAAAGGCCCTGTAGAACGGGCCGTAGCACGCATAATCACACCCGGCACAGTCAGCGATGAAGCTCTACTGGATGAAAACAGAGACAACCTTCTTGTTGCCCTAAATCAGATTGGAGATAACTTTGGCTTTGCCATCGTTGATATAGCATCAGGCCGATTCAGCCTGATGGAAGTTGATAACGAAGACGCGTTAATGAGCGAACTCGAGCGCCTTCGCCCTTCAGAAACACTCTACAATGAAGATTCCTCTTTAGGAAAACTTCTGGAAACCCATAAAGGTCTTCGCCCTCAAGCCCCATGGCATTTTGAAGCTGACACTGCTCACGATCTTCTCTGCCAACAATTCAAAGTAAAAGACCTGGGAGGCTTTGGTTGCGATCATCTGTCTGTAGCAATCACCGCAGCCGGATGTCTACTGCAGTATGCAAAAGACACCCAACGCACAGCATTGCCCCACATCCGCCGCATTCAGATAGAACAGCATAATGACTGCGTAGCTTTAGATGCAGCTACCCGCAAGAACCTCGAGATCGATCAGAACCTTTCTGGTGGTTTTGACAACACCTTGGCGAAAGTTATCGATAAATGCAGAACCCCAATGGGTAGTCGCTTGCTTCGTCGCTGGCTGCACAGGCCTTTGCAAGACAGAACAACACTTCTGGCCCGACAAGCATCCATTCAATGGCTGCAAGAAGGCTACCGCTTTGAAGATATCCAGCAGCAACTGAAACTGATAGGTGATAGCGAACGCATCCTTGCGCGCATAGCACTGCGCTCTGCACGCCCGAGGGACCTTGAACGCCTTAAAACTGCCCTGCAGATTCTGCCAGAGATCCAACAACTACTGAACGAAACCCAAGCACCACTTGTTGCTGAGCTGGCCGAACAGATTTCAGAGTTCCCCAAACTGGCAGAGATTTTAACCAACGCTATCATCGACAACCCTCCTGTCGTCATCCGTGACGGTGGCGTAATTGCTGAAGGTTTTGACTCCGAGCTAGATGAGCTACGTGGTATTAGTGAAAATGCCGGCGCCTACCTTATCGACCTTGAAACCAGAGAGCGGGAACGCACCGGCATAGCCACCCTTAAAGTAGGCTATAACCGAGTTCATGGCTATTTTATCGAGATTGGTAAAGCGCAGAATGCCGAGCTGCCAGCCGAGTACATCCGCCGCCAGACCCTGAAAAATGCCGAGCGCTATATCACCCCAGAGCTGAAAGAGTTTGAAGATAAAGCTTTGTCCGCAAAGAGCCGAGCTTTAGCCAGGGAAAAAGCACTCTACGATGATTTACTGGAAACTTTAGCCTCAGAGCTTCCAGAACTGCAGGATTCCGCTGCGGCAATTGCTGAACTGGATGTGCTAAACAATCTAGCAGAACGAGCAACATCTCTTGATTATGCACCCCCTACATTAACCGATGAGCCACAGATAAAAATTCAGCGAGGCCGCCACCCTGTTGTCGAAACAGTTTTAGACGATCCATTCGTTGCTAACGACCTGGATCTGCACGACGAACGAAAAATGCTGATTATCACCGGTCCAAACATGGGCGGTAAATCTACTTATATGCGCCAAGCAGCCCTGATTACGCTGTTGGCACACATAGGCAGTTATGTACCCGCATCAGCTGCTACCATCGGCATCGTCGATAAAATATTCACCCGCATGGGTTCTTCGGATGATTTAGCCGGCGGTCGCTCTACCTTTATGGTTGAGATGACCGAGACAGCCAACATCATGCATAACGCGACAGAGCGCAGTCTGGTTTTGATGGACGAAGTAGGCCGAGGCACCAGCACTTTTGATGGCTTATCACTGGCCTGGGCCTGCGCTGATAACCTTGCCCGCGAAACCAAGGCTTTTACCCTGTTTGCAACCCATTACTTTGAGCTGACAAGCCTGCCTGACCAGGCCACAAGCGTTTTCAATGTACACCTAACTGCTGTAGAACATAACGACCACATCGTATTTCTGCATGAGGTAAAAGATGGTCCCGCCAGCCAAAGTTATGGCTTGCAAGTAGCGCAACTGGCAGGAGTTCCATTACATGTTATTCAACAAGCCAAAACCAAGCTGATACAGCTGGAACAGGATGTCAGCGTAGGCGCGCAGCTCAGCTCACCTCCGCCACCCGTGCAGAATGATATGTTTGCAGCACCGGAACCTAAAGCGGTGAAGGAACTAAAAAAAGTTTCCCCAGACGACCTGACTCCACGTCAGGCATTAGATCTGGTCTATAAACTAAAAGGGATGATTCACTAGACTGCCGCCTCCGCGGTATTGGTGGGTTCACACCTCACGATGAGATTCATTAAACATAAAAAAACCGCCAAATGGCGGTTTTTTTTATTCGTAAAGACTATTACTGCTGCAGGAGATCCTCTCCGCTCAAACCGTTTTTCTCTACGATATCACGTAGCTTACGCAGTGCCTCAACTTGTATTTGACGAACTCGTTCACGGGTAAGGCCAATCTCTTTACCTACCTCTTCCAGCGTACTCATCTCATAACCACGCAGACCAAAACGGCGCGATAGTACCTCAGCATGTTTCTCCGGCAACATATCGAGCCATTTATCAAGATTCCCGCTGATGTTAGAACTTTGCAGCAAGGTGGCGGGATCGGAAGAAACCGTATCAGGGATAGTATCCAGTAGAGATTTATCTGAATCCTTACCCATCGGGGTATCTACTGAGCTGACTCGCTCATTAAGACCCAGCATTCTTTCCACATTCTCAACCGGCTTATCCACCAGCTCAGCGATCTCCTCAGGAGAAGGCTCATGATCAAGCTTCTGCGCCAGCTCACGCGCAGCACGAAGATAGACATTTAACTCTTTTACAACATGGATAGGCAGACGTATTGTACGGGTCTGATTCATGATCGCCCGCTCGATAGTCTGGCGAATCCACCAAGTTGCATAAGTGGAGAAGCGAAAACCTCGCTCTGGATCAAACTTTTCAACCGCTCTAATCAGACCCAGGTTACCCTCTTCGATCAGATCAAGAAGTGTCAGGCCGCGATTGATATACCTACGAGCGATTTTAACCACCAGTCGCAAGTTACTCTCAATCATACGCTTGCGTGCAGCCTCATCTCCCTTCAATGCAAGACGAGAGAAATACACCTCTTCCTCTGCACTCAACAGAGGAGAGAAACCTATCTCATTTAGATAGAGCTGGGTAGCATCCAGGTTTTTGGCATTAAGTAGGTCCTTATGCGCCATACTTCCTCTGCCCCTGCCACTATTGAGAAATTCAGGTTGCTTCTTTGAAGTCTCTTCAGCTTCATTTTCCTGTTTATCTTCGCTCTCAAGTGCTAAATCCTGAACATCCGTTTCACAGTCGTTTTCAATATTTTCCATTAACCGACCCCTTAAGCTTTCACTGCGCTTCTAGCAATTAATATTTTTATTGTTATGGTTTATAGTAATTATTTTTTTGGCAAAAACTTCAGCGGATTCATGGGCTTGCCGTCCCGTCGAATCTCGAAATGAAGCATAGTACGGTCAGCACCACTGCTCCCCATTTCTGCTATTTTCTGCCCTACTTTAACCATATCACTTTCTTTAACTAAAACACGACTGTTATGTGCATAAGCACTTAAAAATTGCTGATTGTGATCAATTATTACTAAATTACCGTACCCGAGAAGGCCATTCCCAGCATACACAACCTTCCCAGAAGCCGCGGCATATATCGGATCCCCCTTATTGCCACTTATATTAATCCCCTTATTTACAGTCCCTTTGGTTCTATAATGAGCGATCACTTTTCCTGACGCAGGCCAACGCCAATCAATCGGACCTGTAGCTGTTACTTGAGGATTTTGAGGGGGCGAAGAACGCTTTGGTTCAACTTTTTTTGATACAACAGCTTTTTTAACCTGCTGTTTACTTGCTGAAGTTACTACTGCCGAGGGTTGTTTCTTGATAGGTGGCTTAGCTTGCACCTGATCTGAAGGGCGAACCTTCGTGCCCCCGGCAGAAGCGTCTCGAACTATGGATTCACCGGTCGGTACAACGTCTAGGTTGCGTAACTTCAGGCGCTGCCCTGGATAGATGCTGTAGCTCTTGTCTATACCGTTGATTTTCGCCAGAGAACGGTAATCAAGCCCATAACGAAACGCTATGGAATAGAGTGTATCACCCTTGCGAACTACATATTGATTGGGACTGGGTCGGGAATCTGTACCAAGGGAACGATCACTAACCGGCGCATAGGTTTTTCCACCACATGCAGCCAGCAGTATACAAAGTGCAATCGTTACTCCCTGCTTCAGATACACCTGACTATACCTCAGACCTCCGGCCAAATCGCTCCAACAGGTAAACCACACCCGCACCCAGAATCATCAAGCCAACAGCATATGCCAGAAATGCAGGCTGACCGGTTAAAGATTCAAACGAGAGAGGGGAGATATTTTCCTGCACCAAAGGAATCTGCTCACCGTGGCGATCAATTGTATAAGCCGTTGTATATTTCCAAGGCCAAACCTTGTTCAAAGAACCCAGCATAAACCCACCTAATAGTGCCAGCGTGGTGGTTTTAAAAGAGCTGAACATCCAACTTAGCACACGTGAGAAACTTAATAGACCTATCACACAGCCGCAGGCAAAAATACTTAGAGTAAAAACCTCGAAGTTCTTAATTGCCATAAGTACGGGGGTATACATTCCGAGCAGCAATAAAATAAAACTCCCAGATATTCCCGGAAGAATCATCGCACATATAGCCACCATACCCGATAGGAAAACAAACAGCGGCGTCACCTCAATTGTCGTAGGTGATATGGACGTCACCAAATATGCGACTACAGTACCCGCTACAAATGCGGTAAAGACATTACTTTCCCAACGCTCTATATGTCGGCATACAGACCACACCGACGCTAAAATAAGACCAAAGAAAAAGGACCAGAGCAGTTCAGGGTAATTATCCAACCAGAACAGAACAGCACGAGAGATAGTCGCAAGACTGAAAATAATGCCGGCTAACAGGGTCAGCAAGAATGAACCATTAACATGCTTCCATGCAGCCGCAGGCCCCTGCTTGAACAGCATCATCAGTGCATCTGGACCAAACTGCTTTAACGAAAAGATGAGCTCTTCGTAGATTCCAGTGATAAAAGCAATGGTACCACCAGATACACCAGGCACAGCATCCGCCGCCCCCATCATCATCCCTTTTCCTGACAGAGCCAAGTACTCTTGTAAGGAGCGTTGTTTCTGCATTACATCTCCGTTATCGAACCGTACCACTCAAGAGAGGAACAAATTTAACGCATTCTAGAACCTGAGTTGTATATTCAGTTTCTGACTCTCTTACTACCAGTTTTAGCTCCTGATTTTCACTGCCACCCACAGGAATAATCAAACGCCCACCAACAGCAAGCTGCTGCTTCAGCTCTTCCGGTACCTCTTCCGGCGCACAAGCCGCGAGAATACCATCAAAAGGTGCTTTTGCGGGCCAGCCCATACCTCCATCAGTATGCTTGAGATGAGTATTATTCAGACCTAATAGTTTCAGGCGGTTACGCGCTTTTTCCTGCAAAGGTCGAATCCGTTCAACACTATACAACTCACCCACCAAAGGCGCCAAAATAGAAGTCTGATAGCCAGACCCCGTTCCCACTTCTAGAACTCTCTTAAGAGGACCGGCCTCCAATAGCGTTTCAGTCATGCGAGCCACGATAAACGGCTGGGAAATAGTCTGGTTATAACCAATAGGCAAAGCAGTATCCTCATAGGCACGATGGGATAACGCTTCATCTATAAAAATGTGTCGAGGAGTTTGGCGCATAACATCTAGCACCGTCTCACTTTTTATTCCTTGCTCACGTAACCGGTTGATCAAACGATCCCTGGTTCTCTGCGAAGTCATCCCTATTCCGCGTAATTGCTGATCGTTCAAGAACTAATCTCCAGCCACTCCCCAATATTATCCATGCCGGAATATTGCGTCATATCAGTATGTAAGGGGGTAATAGAAACATATTGCTCATCAAGAGCAAAGAAGTCGGTACCCGGCTCTTTATCGGCAGCCGGACCCGCACCTGCAATCCAATAACGAACCTGTCCTCTGGGGTCTTCCGCTTCAACTGGTTTATCTGCAGCAGAACGGTGCCCTAATCGGGTTATATGAATACCTTTAATATCTTCCGAAGGACAATCCGGGACATTTACATTTAGCACAGTCCTCGGAGCTAAATTAAGCTGCTGTATATTCGCCACCAAATCCTTAGCAACCTGAGCTGCAACATCATAATGCTGCGGATGAAAACTTGAGGATGAGATAGCAATAGCAGGATAGCGCAGATGCCTACCTTCCATAGCTGCAGCAACTGTACCGGAATAAATAACATCATCCCCAAGATTGGGACCTGCATTGATTCCCGAAACAACCAGATCTGGCTCAAAGCCAAAGATACCGGAACTCCCTAGATGCACACAGTCTGTAGGAGTTCCATTAACGCCAATAAAGCCACTCTCATGCATAAACGCTTCAAGCGGTCTATCCAAAGTCAATGAGTTACTGGCACCGCTACGATTACGATCGGGGGCAATCACCAGCACCTCTGCTACTTCCGACAACGCCTTCGCTAATGCAGCAAGACCCGGTGCATGAACACCGTCATCGTTGGAGATTAATATTTTCATTTATAGTTATCTCTACTCTGCCATGGCTTTTGCCACAGTTGTCACACAAAGCTCTCTAAGTACACTGGTAGCAAAAGTTCCAGAGGCCAGCTCAAACTCGATCCAACACTCTGTATCGCTAATGGGATTAAGATTTATTTGGGCTGGCATTAAGCGTAAAGCTCTGCGCTCCTGCTTTAAACTAAGTTGCTCCAATAGCCCTGTCAATTCTAACCAAGCACCAGCAACATCACGCTCCCAGGATTCAGCATCAGCAGCGGGAAGCATCTCACCGCGCCCCCACATTGGACCGGTCAAATGAACCTGACCGGATATCAAACGCTGACACAATTCAGGAGTTATCTCTTCCTCAACAAAGCAACTCTGGCTACCCGCAATCATCAATGCATCGCCACTCAACAGAGTATCCCACATCCCCTGCTCAATGCGTGTAGATAAAAGATGATTAAACAGCCAAGAACGAACCGCCGATATATAAATACCTTTTTTATTCCGTTGCCGCTCCTGAATCTCCCCTTTCAGCAGAGCTATACCCTTTGTCAGATTACCGTAATCATGACCAAAACGTTGTTCTCCGAAATAATTTGGCACCCCGCTTTCAGCAACTAACGCCACCCGCTCTTGAAGCGATGCCATATTAGTCACCTCTCTGAGGCGAAGGCGAAACTGATTACCCTGCAAAGTACCTAAACGAAGCTTTCTTGGATGCCTAACAGACTTAAGCACCTGAATGGAGTCACCACCAAACAGCTTCCAGTTAAGATTACGCTTGATCGGAAACTTCGCGCAAAACCACTGCTCAGTAACGGCATGACGGTCTTTCTTTCCTGCATAGCTCACATCACGTGGACTGATTTGAGCAAAATTAGCCAGTTGACGCGCTACCCAATCCGTATTTTCACCACGCTTACGGATATAGAGAAAAACATGTTCACCCTCTCCCTCGGGCTCAAAACCTAATTGCTCAACAACCTGAAAATCTTCTGGCTCACTGCGGATAACCGCAGAACATTCAGGTTCGCCATGCAGATACTTAAAATCAACGGGCAGATTAGTCATTTTTTCTCTTGTACCGGCTCAACTAACTGGAAGAAGGTCTCATCCTCTTTCACCATCCCCAGCTCACTACGGGCACGCTCTTCGAGCGCCGCATGTCCCTTTTTCAGATCCTGGACTTCAGCTTCCAGCTCGCTGTTGCGCTGACTCAACTCTTCATTGATATCCTGCTGCAGCTCTATTCTGGCATCTAAACTCCAGATATCACGCAGATTCGGCTCTCCAAACCACAGACGATACTGTAGGGCGAGAAACAACAGAATAAGAAGAAAAATCAGCCAACGAAACATAAACAGAATCAGTAAAAAAAGGGGGCTTATTGCCCCCTTTTTATATCAGACTATTAAAAGTCCGGCTATTAGCCCTGACCTTTAATTTCTTTCAAACCATTGTAGATAGCACCTTCACCCAGCTCTTCTTCGATACGCAGAAGACGGTTGTACTTAGCTACACGGTCAGAGCGACATAGGGAACCAGTTTTGATCTGGCCTGCAGCTGTACCTACTGCCAAATCAGCAATAGTTGTATCTTCTGTTTCACCAGAACGGTGAGAGATTACAGCTGTGAAGCCCGCATCTTTCGCCATCTTAATCGCATCCAGAGTCTCGGATAGGGAACCGATCTGGTTGAACTTGATCAGGATAGAGTTACCGATACTCTGCTCGATACCACGAGACAGGATCTTAGTGTTAGTTACGAACAGGTCATCTCCAACCAGCTGTACTTTTTCACCGATCTTCTTAGTCAGGTATGCCCAACCATCCCAATCAGACTCATCCAGACCGTCTTCAATCGAAACGATTGGGTAGTTTTCTGTCAGTGCAGCCAGGTAATCACCGAAACCTTCAGCATCGAATACTTTACCTTCGCCAGACAGATCGTATTTGCCATCTTTGTAGAATTCAGACGCTGCACAGTCCAGAGCCAGAGTTACATCTTTACCCAACTCGTAGCCAGCTTTTTCGATCGCTTCTTTGATAACAACCAGCGCTTCTTCGTTAGATGCCAGGTTTGGCGCGAAACCACCTTCATCACCCACTGCTGTGTTCAGGCCTTTCGCTTTCAGAACTGCTTTCAATGCGTGGAAGATCTCAGCACCACAACGCAGACCTTCTGAGAACTTATCGAAGTTAACTGGCTGAACCATGAACTCCTGGATATCTACGTTGTTATCTGCGTGCTCGCCACCGTTCAGGATGTTCATCATTGGCAGCGGCAGAGAGAACTGACCCGCAGTACCGTTGATCTCTGCGATGTGCGCATACAGAGGAATGCCTTTCTCAGTCGCTGCGGCTTTTGCTGCCGCCAGAGATACAGCCAAAATTGCGTTAGCACCCAGCTTCTCTTTGTTTTCAGTACCGTCCAGCTCCAGCATCTTGTTATCAAGTGCACGCTGGTCAGTTACATCCATACCTGTCAGTGCTTCACGAATCTCACCGTTTACTGCAGCAACTGCATTCAGAACACCTTTACCCAGGTAACGCGCTTTGTCACCGTCACGAAGTTCCAGCGCTTCGCGGGAACCAGTTGATGCACCAGATGGCGCACAAGCAGTGCCAATAACACCAGACGCAAGAATTACGTCTGCTTCAACAGTTGGGTTACCGCGAGAATCAAGCACTTCGCGTGCTTTGATATCAGAGATCTGTGCCATGGGTTAAAACTCCAGATTTTGTTCGTTCAGGAGGCTTCAGCCTCCATTCCTAAATTTGATTACTGTTTAGCCTGTTGAT
The DNA here is from genome assembly GCF_024231755.1 of Neptuniibacter sp. Lineage (GTDB taxonomy): Bacteria > Pseudomonadota > Gammaproteobacteria > Pseudomonadales > Balneatricaceae > Neptuniibacter. The sequence goes on along the minus strand of NZ_JAAEQH010000112.1, from coordinate 46,617 downwards.
CCAGCGCTGCTTGAATAAAGCCTTTAAACAGGCCATGGCCATCACGCGGGGTAGAGGTAAATTCCGGGTGGAACTGACACGCAACAAACCAAGGGTGATCAGCTACTTCAACCACCTCAACCAGCTCACCGTCTACTGATCGGCCAGAGATACGTAAACCAGCTTCTTCCAGCTTGCTCACGTAGTTATTATTTACTTCGTAACGATGACGATGGCGTTCTGTAATTTCTGTATTTCCATACGCCTGAGCAGCCGTCGAACCTTCCGTCAGATGACATACCTGTGCACCCAGACGCATAGTACCGCCCAAATCATCTGTCTCACCACGAGTTTCAACACCACCTTCACCGGTAGTCCACTCGGTTATCAGACCGATTACAGGATGTTCCGCTTCTTTATTGAATTCAGAAGATGTTGCACCTTCAAGGCCGGCAACATTACGTGCAAATTCAATAACCGCAACCTGCATACCCAGGCAGATACCCAGATATGGAATTTTGTTTTCACGCGCGTAGCGTACAGAATTAATTTTGCCTTCTACGCCACGTTCACCGAAACCACCTGGTACCAGGATAGCGCTCATACCGTCAAGAATTTCGACACCTTCACGCTCTACACGCTCTGAATCGATACACTCGATACGTACTTTTTTCTTCAGCGCGATGCCTGCATGAGAGATCGCTTCGATAAGTGATTTATACGCATCTAACAGCTCCATGTATTTACCAACCATGGCAATGCGTACTTCACCTTCAGGGTTCAAGTGAGCATCAGCAACACGATCCCACTCACCTAAATCTGCGTCGTTACATTCCAGATGGAAACGTTCAACAACAATGTCATCAAGTCCCTGCTCCGAAAGCATACGAGGAATATTGTAGATAGTATCTGCGTCAGGCAGAGAAACTACCGCGCGTTCTTCAACGTTAGTAAACAGAGAAAGCTTACGACGGGAAGAATCCGGCAGAGGGAAATCAGAACGACAAACCAGAATATCTGGCTGAATACCGATAGAGCGCAGTTCTTTAACAGAGTGCTGCGAAGGCTTGGTTTTAATCTCACCTGCTGTCGCGATGTAAGGAACCAGCGTCAGATGCATAAACATTGCACGTGCAGATCCCAACTCAGCTTTCAACTGACGAACGGCTTCCATAAACGGCAGGGATTCGATATCACCTACAGTACCGCCAATCTCTACCAGTGCAACATCAGCATCACCCGCACCTTCAATCACACGGCGTTTAATTTCATCGGTGATATGCGGAATTACCTGAACTGTTCCACCAAGATAATCGCCACGGCGCTCTTTGCGCAACACGTGCTGATAGATACGACCAGCAGTAAAGTTGTTACGCTTGCTCATGGTAGTACGAATGAATCGTTCGTAGTGACCAAGGTCTAGGTCGGTTTCGGCACCATCCTCTGTGACAAAAACTTCGCCGTGTTGAATCGGACTCATAGTGCCTGGATCCACATTGATATATGGGTCCAGTTTCAACATTGTGACTTTAAGCCCTCTGGCTTCAAGAATTGCAGCCAAAGAAGCGGATGCGATGCCTTTGCCCAATGAGGACACAACACCGCCTGTGACGAAGATATAACGCGTCATGCAGAACCTGTTTGATCGTATTAAAAGCGAGGAATTTTTAAGATCGAGATGGGGCTACAGGATAGCAAATCAGGAGAGATCAGACAACGAAAAGGGACACCATAAGACAGAAAACTCACCCTTTTCTGCATAACTTTCTTCACACACACAGATTCCAGGAATGGCAACAATTTTTTCTGTTCGAAAAACAAGCGGCCAATGCTCTTTAAACCAAGGCGGTATAACAGCCTCTTGCAGCAGTTTTTTCACTGATTTTGCGGTTCCCCGCCCTACTGGATAACAATTTTCCCCTCCCTGTCTACGCCTGACATTCAACACCTCCCCTGCAGGAAGGCCAGAAATGGTGAGCACACCATCTCCCAAATCGTATTGGCCATCCGCTTGTATAGAGAGGTTATCTTTAACCTCCACAACTTTGGGCAATAGGTATAGTTTGTTCTGGAAACGTCCCAGCAGCGCATTCTTTAATTTATACACTGGATTTGCATCAGGCTTCGCTCCAATAACGCTAGCAACTATCTCAGCAACCTGCTTTTCATTGAGCCGAGGCCCCGCAACTCTGCTCACCCAATAACGTAACAGCGCTTTACGACGCACAGGCTCCAGCTGCTGCCACAGCTCAATATCCAACTGTTCAGGTTCAGGACTGCACTTCTTAAGATCTAGATCCAAATAAATCTGCAGTAGGGCATCAGCCTCTGCCACATGATCAGCATTGCTCTGCCAACGCTCCAGCAGACTTGGCCAACGCGCCTTCAATTGCGGAAAAATTTTCTGGCGCAGGTAGTTACGGTCATAATCCAATTGTTGATTACTTGGATCTTGGATAAAACGCAGATTTAAAGCCTCTACCGCAGCGGATAATAGATCTCGGCTACAACCTAATAGCGGGCGCAATAATTGCCCTGTCCCTAAGCTTCTACTGACAGGCATGCCAGACATACCTGAAAGTCCGGCTCCGCGTAACAACCGATAAAGAATAGTTTCGACCTGATCATCTGCATGATGACCAAACAACACACAATCACCTGCCTGAATCAACCGCTCAATTGCGGTATAACGCGCATCTCTTGCCGCCTGTTCAGATCGGCCTTCGGGATGGACATCCAATACTATTGAAGACAACCCTAAAGCTTGCGCTTCAGCAGTTGAAAACTCAGCCCAATCATCTGCTTGCGGTTGTAGATGGTGATTAACATGAACAACCAAAAGGTTTTCAGCAGGAATTTGCCGGGCAGAAACATGCAGAAGTAACTGGGAATCCAGACCACCACTATGTGCGATCAGCCAACGATTTACGTTGTGAGAGGAGGTAAAATTTGCGAGCGCTTTCGAAAAGTTGCGCTCGCAAATTTGTAGAACTGTTTCGGTATTGAGCTTATTGCTCACCACCAAAACCGTATGACATCAGACGCTGGTAACGACGTTCCAGCAGCTCATCTACAGGAAGAGCAGACAGCTTATCCAAAGTTTCTGCAAGATGACGCTTCAAGTTAGCAGCCATCAGAGCAGGATCACGGTGTGCACCACCTAATGGCTCACTGACTACCTGATCAACCAAACCTAACTCATGCAAACGGTCGGATGTAATCCCCATCGCTTTAGCTGCATCAGAAGCACGCTCTGCACTTTTCCACAGGATAGAGGCACAACCTTCCGGGGAGATTACAGAGTAAGTAGAGTAGTTGAGCATCATCAGCTCATCACAGACACCAATCGCCAATGCGCCACCAGAACCACCTTCACCGATAACGGTTGAGATAACCGGAGTTTTCAGCTGTGACATCTTAGCGAGGTTAAACGCAATCGCCTCAGACTGACCACGCTCCTCTGCATCAATACCAGGGTAAGCACCCGGTGTATCAATAAAGGTAAGAATTGGCATTTTAAAACGTTCTGCCATCTCCATCAGGCGCAACGCTTTACGGTAACCTTCAGGACGCGGCATACCAAAGTTACGCTTCTGTCGCTCCTGCACACCGCGGCCTTTCTGATGACCAATAATCATCACTGGCTGCTCATCCAAGCGTGCAATACCACCAACGATTGCCTGATCATCAGAAAAATGTCGATCCCCATGAATTTCATCGAACTCTTCAAAAATGTAATCGATGTAATCCAGTGTATATGGGCGCTGCGGGTGACGTGCCAACTGGGAGATCTGCCATGCAGACAGATCAGTAAAGATAGTTTTAGTCAGGCTACGGCTTTTGTCTTCCAGACGCGTAATCTCTTCGGAGATATTCAGCTCAGCTGAATCCCCTACAAGACGTAGCTCTTCAATTTTTGCCTGCAGCTCTGCAATAGGCTGTTCAAAATCCAGGTAGTTCGGATTCATTATGACTCTTCTATATTTGAAGTGAAAAAATTGTGCAAAGTTTACCTTTTTGCTGCTTTAAGGACCAGACCCGTTTAATCGGTGAACAGAATTCAGCTACTTATTGCTAACCTATTAATAGGTCAGCGCTACTGAGTCATGGCCAAACCTATCCATCAGGGCAATCAGCAAATCATCACTGGCCTGCACCTGCCAATGATCCCCTAAAACCAGGGTCGCAGCAGCATCGGCACGCTGATAGCGAAGTTTAAGCGGGAGAGAGCCATTACCTTTATGAGCGTTAAGCAGCTCTTCTAGCTCTTTTAATCTACGTCCAGCCAACTGTTTTTCATCACAAAGCACTTGCACGCCTGAAGCATACTGCGCTCTTGCCTGAGGGATACTGAGCACCTTATTAACACGAACCTTCATCCCTCCAGAGAAATGATCTTCAGCCACTTCCCCTTCAACCACAAGGACCGCATCCTTACTGACTATCTCACGCACTTCATCATAGGTATCACCAAACAGCGTAACATCAATACGTGCACTTCGATCATCGAGAGTAACAAAACACAGATTATCGCCCTTCTTAGTCTTCTTCAGACGGAGATCTACAACGAGACCAGCCATTTTCTGTGTCTGCCCTCGAGCTGGCTGCAGCTCAACGATGCGCTTACTGATAAAGTGCTTAAGTTCGGACTCGTATTCATCAATCGGATGCCCCGTCAGATACAAACCTAATGTATCTTTCTCCCCGACTAAACGCTCTTTATCCGTCCAAGGGCGTACATTCTTATAATCTTCATAAGAACAGGCATCAGATTCAGCTTCAACCTCACCAAAGAGGTCAAACATACCTGCATCCTGGTTTTTAGCAGCCTGATCAGCTGCCTTTAATGCATCCGGGATTGCTTCCCAAAGAATTGCACGTTCAGCACCGAGGCAATCCACAGCACCGGAACGTACCAATGCTTCCAAAACTCGTTTATTTAGTTTTTTTGCTCCGACACGCTCACAGAAATCGAACAGGTCGTTAAAAGGACCACCTTCAGCACGGGCTTCGACTATCGCCTCTATTGGACCTTCACCCACCCCTTTAATGGCCCCAAGACCATAAACAATGACACCTTCATCGTTAACCGTGAACATATATTCGCCGGTGTTCACATTCGGCAAGGCAGGTGGAATACCCATATTGCGGCACTCTTCAATGAAGATCACTACCTTATCGGTATTCTGCATATCTGAAGACATTACTGCCGCCATAAACGGCGCCGGGTAATGGGCTTTCAACCATGCAGTCTGATATGAGACCAGTGCATAAGCGGCAGAGTGAGATTTGTTAAAACCATATCCAGCAAACTTTTCCACTAGGTCAAAGATATTACCGGCCAGATCACGATTGATGCCATTCTCTTCCGAACCATCCAGGAAAGAGGCACGCTGCTTCGCCATCTCCTCAGGTTTTTTCTTACCCATAGCTCGACGCAACATATCCGCGCCACCCAGGGTATAACCCGCCATCACCTGGGCAATCTGCATTACCTGTTCCTGATAGAGGATAATGCCGTAGGTAGGCTCCAACACTGGCTGCAGGGAGTCCAACTGGTAATCAGGGTGTGGCCATGCCATCTCAGCACGACCATGCTTACGGTTGATAAAGTCATCCACCATGCCTGATTGCAGTGGTCCTGGTCGGAATAGCGCTACCAGCGCGACAATATCCTCAAAACGTGATGGCAGAAGGCGACGGACCAGATCTTTCATACCACTGGATTCCAGCTGGAATACCGCAGTTGTCTCTGCAGCCTGCAGAAGATCAAATGTTCTCCTGTCTTCCAGATCGATCAGAGCAATGTCGAGAGGCTCTTCTCCATTTTTATCTCGAATTCGGTTAACCGTTTGTAGCGCCCAATCGATGATCGTCAGGGTACGTAACCCCAGGAAGTCGAATTTAACCAGACCTGCATCTTCCACATCACCCTTATCAAACTGGGTTACCAGGCCATTACCTTCCTCATCACAATAAGTGGCTGCAAAATCAGTCAGTTTGGTTGGCGCAATTACCACCCCACCGGCATGTTTACCTACACCTCGGGTCACACCTTCAAGCTTATAGGCCATCTCCATGATTTCTTGAGCCTCTTCACTGGACTCAATGAACTCACCTAGCATAGGCTCCTGGTCCAAGGCTTTCTTAAGAGTAATGCCAGGCTCGAAAGGAATAAGCTTCGATAGTCGGTCTGCAAGACCAAACGGCTTGCCTTGTACACGCGCCACATCTCGCACTACCGCTTTCGCAGCCATAGTACCGAAGGTTACGATCTGAGATACCGCATCACGACCATAAGTACGGGCCACATAATCGATTACTTTATCGCGGTTATCCATACAGAAATCGATATCGAAGTCAGGCATGGATACACGTTCAGGGTTAAGGAATCGCTCGAAAAGCAGATCATATTCAAGTGGGTCTAGGTCTGTAATTTTCTGCGCGTAAGCCACGAGTGAGCCAGCACCAGAACCACGTCCAGGCCCTACAGGAACACCGTTCTCTTTACCCCACTTGATAAAGTCCATTACGATCAGGAAGTAACCCGGGAAACCCATCTGAATAATGATATCCAGCTCAAATTCCAGACGATCAATATATTCCTGTCTCTTAGACTGATACTCGGGATCATCTTTATCAAGCAGGATTGCCAGACGCTCTTCCAAACCGTCATAGGTAACTTTACGGAAGAAATCATCCATCAGCATCCCTTCAGGGATCGGGTACTTCGGAAGGTAGTATGTACCTATCTCAATCTCGATATTGCAGCGTTTAGCTATCTCAACACTGTTATAGATCGCAGAAGGGATATCACTGAACAGTTCAACCATCTCTTCCTGCGAACGGAAGTACTGTTGGTCACTGTAATCTTTAGGGCGAGTAGGATCTTCAAGCGTACGGCTCTGGTTAATGCAAACACGTACTTCATGAGCCTCGAAATCCGAAGGCTTAACAAACATCACATCATTGGTCGCCACCAAGGGACAACCATATTGTTTTGCCAGCTCAACAGAGTCATGTACAACCTGTTCATCACCCACTCGGCCTGTGCGCTGCACTTCAAGATAGAAGCTATCTGGAAATACTTTCATCCAGCGCTGCAGGATATCACCGGCATCACCTTTATCCGCCAGAATAGCTCTGCCAACCTCACCCTTTTTTGCACCGGACAGCGCAATCAATCCGGCTGATTTGGCCTCAACCCATTCAGGCTTTACCAGCGCCATATCTGGAATAATATTCTGACCTTCGCCATAAGCCTGCGAGATCAGCTCCATTAGGTTCAAGTAACCTTCGGCATTACGAACCAGTAGTGTTAACCGATGCGGTTCAGCAGTTGGATCATCACTATTTTCAACCCATAGATCTGAACCACTGATAGGCTTGATCCCGGAACCTGTCGCTGCCTTAAAAAACTTCACCAAACCAAAGAAGTTCGTCTGATCGGTCATACCAACAGCAGGCATTCCTGCCTCTTTCGCCGCAGCCACCAACTCTTTTACACGTACCAGACCATCAACCAGAGAAAACTCAGTATGGACTCGAAGGTGGATAAACTTGGGATCAGTCATAAACAGGGTAATTACTCGGTTTCTATCAATTCACGAACGGGTTTAAAGCTGCGACGATGCTGAGGCAGCGGCCCATGTTCGGCCAGAGCCTCAAAGTGAGCAGCAGTAGGGTAACCTTTATGCTTAGCGAAGCCATACTGCGGAAATTTTTTGTCCAGAAGAGCCATCTCGTTATCCCTGTCTACCTTAGCAAGAATAGAAGCAGCGCTTATCTCTGGGATTTTACTATCACCTTTTACCACGGCCTCACTAGGACAAGTCAGATCAGGACAACGATTACCATCCACATAGACAAATTCTGCTGAGACAGGCAAACCTTCGACAGCTCTTTTCATCGCCAGCATAGAAGCATGAAGAATATTAATCTCGTCAATCTCTTGCGGTGAGGCTGATGCTACACACCAAGCCAGCGCTTTCTCTTTGATCTCGACATAGAGCTGTTCGCGCCTTTTCACGCTCAGTTTCTTAGAATCCGCCAAACCTTGTATAGGCTTAGCTGGATCAAGAATCACTGCAGCAGCAACCACATTTCCAATCAACGGGCCGCGGCCTACTTCGTCTACACCTGCAACTAACAGCCCAGCGCTAAAATCAAAGCCTAAGCTCTGCATCAGATTACACCTTTATCGCGCAGCAGCTCGACCACTGCATCCGCTGCCTTTTCATCCGCATCCTGATGCAGGCTCGCATGAATGCCAGCAAACTCTTTGGCAAGCATCGTTTTGTACTCTTCGTCTTCTATAGCTTTCAGAACAGCAGGACCAAGAACGTCAGGGTTAACTTGATCCTGTAATATTTCAGGCACCAGCTCTTTATCAGCCAAAAGGTTAGGTAACGAGATAAATCTAGATGTCACCATTCGCGAATAAATAGCATAGGTTAACGATGCCATTTTATAAGCCACAACCATTGGTTTTCTTAGAATAGTCGCTTCTAATGTAGCTGTTCCGGATGCTATCAAGATAGCATCAGCAATTGCCATGACTTCACGCGAATGCCCTATTACTAATTGGATATTCAGGTCCGAATAGTTCTCTGCAATTAAGCTATGTAACTGGTCATGCCTTGTAGCATTCGCAGCAGGTACAACAAAACGTACATTTTCTATGCGTTCGGATAACCATCGAGCAGTTTCCAGAAAAGGTTCTGCCAGATATTTAAGCTCACTACCCCGACTTCCCGGCAGAATAGCGATAACCTTTTCACCTTCTTTGACAGCAAAACGGGATCGCGCTTTAGCAGCATCTACCATTTTGGGTATTGAATCTGCTAACGGGTGCCCTACGAAAGCTATTCGTTGTTGAGTAGGTGCATAATGTTTTTCTTCGAAAGGAAATAGGCTTAAAACAAGATCAGTACTTTTTTTAATCTTGTAGATACGTTTCTTTTTCCAAGCCCATACTGAAGGACTGACATAATGAACTGTTGGTATCCCTGCTTGCTTTAATTTCGCTTCCATACCCAACGTAAAATCAGGTGCATCCACACCTATAAAAAGATCAGGAGGATTCTCGATGAAATACTCGACCAGCTTTTTACGCGCTTTCAGTAATTCAGGTAATCGACCTAAAACTTCTACCAACCCCATTACCGAAAGCCGATCCATTGGATAGTGAGATTTACAGCCTTGCGCAATCATTAGATCGCCGCCGATACCCTCTACAGAGAGATCAGGGAAACGTTTTTTTAGGGATTTAATAAGTCCGCTACCGAGAATATCACCCGATGCTTCGCCCGCCACTATGCCTATGCGCAATGGATTTGGCATAGGCACACCTAGCGGATAATGCCGCGAGAAGAACTCTCAATGGATTGGATAAGTGGCAATATTTCCGGACAATCTGCGACCATTTCCTGCAACTGCGCTAATGCCTGTACAGTAGTTAATTTACTGCGGTAAACAATTTTGTACGCTTTACGGATATTGGCAATAGCGTCTTTACTAAAGCCTCGACGCTTGAGGCCTTCAGTATTAATGCCATGGGGAGCTGCGGTATTGCCGTTTGCCATGACATAAGCAGGAATATCTTTTAAGACTACTGAGCACGTGCCGCACATAACATGCGGACCGATTTTGCAGAATTGATGAACCGCTGTAAAGCCACCTAGAATAGCCCAATCACCTACGTGTACATGGCCTGCAACTGCCGTATTGTTAGCCATAATCACGTTGTCACCAACAATGCAATCATGAGCCACATGTACGTTAGCCATGAAAAGATTATCGGATCCGATGATGGTGGTGCCTGCATCCTGAACGGTACCGCGATGGATAGTTACGCCTTCACGAATGACGTTGTTATCACCGATAACTAGCGTGGTAGGTTCACCCGCATATTTTTTGTCCTGGCAATCTTCGCCCACTGATGCAAACTGAAAAATACGGTTGTTTTCACCAATCGTAGTCGGTCCATTGATGACAACATGGGGACCAATCACGGTTCCCGACCGGATTTCTACATCTGGCCCTATAATTGACCAAGGGCCAACCTGCACATCATCTGCAAGCCTAGCCGTTGGGTCTATAATGGCACGGGAATCTATCAATGCTTAAACCTTTCTATCGGCACAAAGAATTGTTGCTGAACTTACGGTATCACCTTCAACAGATGCATGCACGTCAAACTTCCAGATACCACGACGCTCTGAGATCACCTTAGCTTCCAGCTTCAATTGATCTCCCGGAACTACAGGTCGCTTAAAACGCAGTTTGTCTGAGCCTACGAAGTAGTAGATTGAACCGTCCTGAGGCTTTTTATCCATGGTTTTAAAACCTAGGATACCAGCAGCCTGCGCCATCGCCTCAACAATGAGTACACCAGGCATCACAGGATGATCAGGAAAATGGCCATTGAAGAATGGTTCATTTACGGTAACGTTTTTGTACGCAACAATGGACTCTCCCTTGTTAAGCTCAATCACCCTATCCACTAGCAGAAACGGATAGCGATGAGGGAGGTATTCCCGAATTTCATTAACGTCCATCATTTTTAAGAACCCTTACTTTTCAAAACTTTTTCTTCTAGAGACTTTAAGCGGCGGGATAAGTCATCTAACTGCCGGAAACGTACAACACTTTTTTTCCACTCTTTCGTAGGCAACATCCCAGTGCCTGATGAATAAGCCCCTGGCTCTTTGATCGATTTAGTAACCAAGGACATAGCAGTAATATGTGTTCCAGCAGCAATTTCTAAGTGACCGGTAATGCCACATGCTCCGGCGATTGTGCAATTTGCGCCAATTTTAGTGCTTCCGGCAACTGCGGTACAGCCCGCAATGGCAGAATGTTCACCAATTTGTACGTTATGGGCGATTTGGATCTGATTATCTAATATCACACCATTGCCAATTTCGGTGTTATCGAGCGCTCCTCGGTCAATTGTGGTACAGGCGCCAATTTCAACATTATCACCTATTCTCACACCACCGAGCTGCGCAATTTTCACCCACTTACCAGATTCATTGGCAAAACCGAAGCCATCAGCACCCAGTACCGCGCCACTATGAACCAAGCATTCTTTGCCGATATGCACATCAGGATAAAGCGTAACATTTGCCTGTAGAAGACTATTTTCCCCAACGATACAGCCAGCGCCAATTACAGTATTTGGCCCTACAACTACATTGTCAGCAATTCTCACATCTTCGGAAATAATAACGCCAGCAGCGACAGTAGCAGAGCCACTGATCTGTGCAGACGGATGCACCTCTGCTGAAGGGGAAATACCTGCAGACAGTAATACGTCACGAGCAAACAGTTGGCTCAACCGAGCATAAGCAAGATAAGGATTTGCTGTAATTAAAGCATTACCAGAGAAATAAGAGAGGTCCTGCTCGGAAAGAATAACAGCGCCTGCCTGCGTAGTCGGTAGGTACTTCTGATATTTTGGATTGGCAATAAAGGTCAACTGCTCCGAAGATGCAGACTGCAAGGTCCCAATTGAAGAAACCCTATAGTTTGCATCTCCCTGAATATCTGCAGCAATTATCTCTGCCAACTCGATCAGGCTATATTCTTGTCTCGACATCAATCGGGCTTACTGCTTATTTAGCAGTTCAACAACTTTTGGTGTGATATCCAGCTCTTTTTTTGCAAACAGAGTAGCCTGCTTGGCAACAACTACGTCATAGCCTTCTTTCTCAATTAGACCACGAATAACTTTATCCAGTATCGGGCGCATCTCTTGAATAAATGATTGCTCACGCTGCATTCTTTTCTGTTGCAGAGCCTGTCCAGAGCGCTGATATTCAGCAAACACTTTCTGGAACTGCACTTTCAGCTTCTTCAGCTCATCCGCAGATACCAGATCTTTATTCTTGGATACTTTATCGCGAGCAACTTTGACCTGCTTTTCCAGATCAAGCACCTTCTGCTCTTCTTTAGAAAACTCAGTCTTCAGCTTCTTACGAAAATCGCTTGCAGCTGAAGATGCTAGCAAAGCTTCCTGAACACCCAGAACCGCAATCTTTTCAGCATGAGCAGAAAGACTCAAACCAAATGCCAGAACAAAACCCAATACAACTTTAAAATTCATAATCTATCCCTTAGAAAGTCTGACCCAGTGCGAACTGGAAGAATTCAGTTTCATCATCTTCTTTATCGTTAAGCGGTGTTGCCAAAGCGATAGACAACGGCCCAATTGGTGTTAACCAACTCAAACCAAAACCCGCTGATACACGCAACTCATCCAGTTTGACCCCACTTTCGCAATTAGTAGAAACTGATGAGCAATCTGTATCAAACACGTTACCCGCATCAACAAAGAACAACGTACGCCACGAAGTTTTATCTTTTACGAACGGAGCTGGAAAGATAAATTCAGCGCCACCTGCAACCATTACATCCCCACCAAAAGGATCATCCAATGAATCCCTTGGGCCTAATGAGTTTTGCTCGTAACCACGTACGGTTTTTAAACCGCCTGCAAAGAAATGCTTATAAAACGGATACTCGTTGCTACCAAGCTCTCCGCCATAACCCAGACGCCCCTTCAATGAGAACACCCAGAAACGATCATCTGTCAGTGGCTGATACCACTTAGCATTGTAGTGCGCTTTGTAATAGCTCAGATCACTTCCAGGAAGACCAATCTCAATTGAAGCCCCCTGCGAATAACCTTTCGTTGGGAAAAAGCCTCTATTTAGATGATTATCACTCCAGCCCGCTTTCAGAATAAAGTTAAGGTAATCATTACCTTCATCATTCAGATATTGAGTAATTTCTGCCGGAGTATATGAAGTATTCGTATTAACAGTCACCTGCTCGGCAGTTAAGCCAAAGCTCAAGCGCTGATAATCATCAATCGGGTAACCAAAGTTAATGCCACCACCAAACTCATCTGTCGAAAATGAACTGGTGTTATCCTCGTCAAAGTCTCGCTCTCTGAAGTAAAATTCAAACCCTCGACTCACACCATCAACTGTATAGTAAGGATCTACAAAACTATAAGAGTACTCAGTTAAGGTATCACTGTTAGAAATACCAATACCCACTTTATTACCAGTACCCAGGAAATTATCCTGCTTCAGCTGGAAGCCGAGGATAATGCCTGAACTCTGAGAAAAGCCCAGGCTTGCAGAAAAGGAACCAGACTGCTGTTCAGCAACGCTATACACTAGATCGACCTGATCATCAGTTCCTGGAACAGGTCTCGTTTCAACATTTACAGACTTAAAGTACCCGGTCTTTTCCAATTTTATCTTTGACTGCTCAATAAGCTCATTGGATGCTATACCTGCCTCCATCTGTTTCAGATGCTGGCGCACCACTTCATCTGCAGTTCGGGTATTGCCATTAATGTTAATTCTTCGTACATATGTACGCTTTCCTGGATTGAGGAAGAATTTAACTGTAACCGTATTATCATCATTCAATTCAGGCGCAGGTGATATATTCGCAAACATATAACCTGCATCCCCAACCTTCTTCTCAAGCGCTTTCTGAGATTCAGTGATCAACCGGCGTGAGAAAGTTTGACCTTTTTCGACTCGAACAACATCTAACAGCTCTTCTTCCGAAACAACCATCTCGCCGGCAACGCCCACATCGCGAATGGTATATTTTTCACCCTCTGTCACATTCACAGTGATATACACATTGCTCTTATCAGGCGTGATAGATACCTGCGTGGAATCGATAGAGAAATTCACATATCCACTATCCAGATAATAAGAACGAAGTCGCTCTAAATCACCTGATAGTTTCTGACGAGCATAACGGTCATCTTTCTTATAGAAAGACCAGAAGCTTGGAAGCTTCAAAGAAAAGAGTTCTTTTAACTCTTCATCTGAATAAACACTGTTACCAACGATATTAATATGTTGAATCGTCGCAACACGTCCCTCTTTAATATTGATATTCAGAGCGACACGATTTCCAGGCATAGGCTCCACTTCAGTATCAACCGAAGCGCCATATCGGCCTTGTGATGCATAGACTCGAACCAAATCTTGTTTTATCTGCTCAAGTGCTGCTCGCTTAAAAACATCACCTTCTTGAAGTCCCGTCTGTCTCAAGCCCTCCAGAAGAGCCTCATCTTCTAGAACCTTATTACCATCTAGCTTAATCAGGCTTATAGCAGGTCGTTCCTGAATCTTCAGGACTAATACACCATCGTCCCGTAGCAACTGTATATCTTCAAAATAACCTGATTTAAATAACTTACGGCTAGCTTTCGCTAGTTGTGAAGAGCTGACCAGATCACCCGCATTTACTGGAAAATTACGGAATACAATACCTGGAGAAACCCGCTGCAAACCTTCCAGTCGAATATCCTCAACTACAAAAGATGAATTATTTGCCTGAGCCAGTGAGCTCCAGAAAAATAGCGCTACCAGAAATCCAATGCCGCGTTTCATGAAATACGTCTTATTATCCATTAATAGTTAATTGTGATTACACCTAATCACAATCTCATAAAGTCGTTAAACAAAGCTACAAACATCAAGGTAAACAACAGTGCCATACCTATCTTTAAGCCAATTATCTGTACTCGCTCGCTTACAGGCTTACCTGTAACCAGCTCAACCGTATAGTACAGAAGATGCCCCCCATCGAGAACTGGAATAGGCAGCAGATTAAGAATCCCCAAATTTATACTCAGATAAGCCAGAAAACTGATATAAGATTCCAAGCCCGAGGAAGCCGAAGCACTCGCCACTTTAGCAATGGTTATCGGGCCACTCAAGTTTTTTACAGAGATAACGCCCTCGATCATTTTCCAAATCGATTCCAGCGTTAAAGAAATCATCTGCAATGTTTTATCCAGTGCACTGACTGCCGCCTGAACGAAACCATACTGTAGCGTTCTTTGATACTCTTCAGGCCAACTCACACTCTGCGCAGCAGCACCAATAAAACCATAACGGCGCCCATCATCTGCTATTTTCTCAGCAGGTGTGATAGATAGGGCTAATTCCTGGTCCTCTCTAGAAACCACAAGCTCAAGAAGCTGTTCAGGCTTTTCCTGAATAAAACTGACCAGGTGGTACCAATCCCTAACAGGCACACCATCTGCTGCAGTGATAAGATCGCCAACCTGTAAACCGGCTGATTCCGCACGACCATTTTTAACCAGACGACCTATTTGAGCAGGAACATCTGGACGCCAAGGTACAAGACCTAAAGCTGTAACGGGCGATTCTGTTTCAACATCAACACGCCAGTCAGATAACTGGATCTGATACTCTCGAACTAATGAAGAGCCATCCTCTTTAATCTGTATAAGGAGAGGGCCACTTTCCCCCACCCGAGCAACTAAACGTAAATTAACCTCATCCCAAGATAGGGTCTTATGACCATCAACAGAGACAATTTCAGCATTAGAAGGGATATTAGCTGTGTAAGCTGGCGTATCCGGGGTAACTTTGCCAATTACGGGAGCTACAGTCGAAACCCCTGTCGTAAACATGAACCAATAAGCAAAAACCGCGAAAATAAGATTTACTAACGGACCCGCAGCGACGATAGCAATACGCTGCATTACAGGCTTACGGTTAAATGCCTGTTCCAGCTGAGATTCGGGCACATCACCTTCGCGTTCATCCAACATTTTCACATAGCCACCCAAGGGGATGGTAGCTATTGCATATTCGGTGTCCTGCTTATCTTTCCAGGTATAAATTGCTTTCCCGAATCCAACAGAAAAACGCAATACTTTGACACCACACCTTCTGGCGACATAGAAATGCCCCCACTCATGAATGGTAACTAAGATACCCAAGGTAATAATTGTGATGACAATCGTATGCAGCAGTTCCATAGGCGATTCAGATTGTAGCTATAAACTGCATACCCACGACAAACAAAGGTGCCGCGGAAGTAAGACTATCGATGCGGTCCAAGATCCCGCCATGGCCAGGTAAAAGCTGACTACTATCTTTGATACCACGGTAACGCTTCATCATGCTTTCAAACAGATCACCCAATACAGAGAAGCAACCAACAATAATCGAAAGTAATAGCAGCACAATTGCCTGCCCCACTGAAGCGGCCTCAAAGATCGCAAAGATTAGTGCCACAATCACACAAGCTAACAGCCCACCATAAACACCCTCACGGGTTTTTCCAGGGCTTACATTTGGGGCCAGCTTGTTACAGCCAAATTTCTTTCCCGAAAAATACGCGCCGACATCCGCTCCCCAAACCAATAAGAAAAGCAGCAGAATGAGTAACTCACCACTTTCCCCGGCTTTCAGCTGCACAAAGGCAAACCAACAAGGCATAAGAACAACAACGCCAATCAACGCCCTCTGCCATTCTGCGCGCCAACCATTTCCAGCAGGAAATTTCAGAACCCAATATAGCGCAACAAACCAACATAGCACGGAAATAAGTAGAATTTCATTTACAGGTAGAAGAGTGTAGAAGGCATGACTGGCAGCTACAATTACAGCTATTGTAGCCACGTAGCTGTAACGCTTTTTACCTTCAGTAAAGCCCGACAAATTAGCCCATTCCCAAGCCGCCAGAAGCATGACCATATCTAAGAGATAGACAAAATATTCTAATGGGAGGCCAAAAACACCAAACAGAGCCAAAGGCGCCAAAACGATTGCGGTTAAAAAACGCTGTTTAAGCATTCTTCTCTGCCTCTAACTGCTCGCTGGTACGCCCAAAACGACGTTCACGACGACCATAACTATCGATAGCCTGGCCAAGGGCGTTTTTGTCAAAATCTGGCCAGTACAGATCGGAAAAGAAAAACTCGGTGTAGGCAAACTGCCATATCAGAAAATTGCTGATTCGCTGCTCACCACCAGTACGAATACACAAATCAGGCTCTGGCAAAGCTGAAAGCGAAATATACTCTGAAAAAAGCTCTTCACTGATATCAGAGAGTGCGAGTTCACCTCCAACACAGGCTTCAGCCACACGTTTAGCCGCACTGACTATATCCCAGCGACCGCCATAATTTGCAGCAATATTGAGTTGCAAACCATCACAACCAGCTGTCAGTTCTTCAGCATGCTGAATCTTTTTCTGCAGAGATTGACTAAAAGCACTCTTATCGCCAATCACTCGAAGACGGATATTATTCTTCTGAAGTTTTTTAGACTCTCGATCAAGAGCAAGCTTAAACAGCTCCATCAACCCCTTAACTTCAAGAGGCGGACGCTTCCAATTCTCTGAACTAAAGGCAAACAAAGTCAGAGCTCCAACACCCTGCTCTATGCAACCTTCAATGACAGATTTAACGCAATCCACCCCCGCTTTATGCCCGGCTAAACCCGGCAAACGACGTTCTTTAGCCCAACGATTATTACCATCCATAATGATGGCAATGTGCCTTGGTGCTGATTTAGCTGAATTGTCTGAGTTTGCGTCAACTGCCATGAGAAATGCCAGTGGCGCCTTGCAGCGCCACTGTTTTTGATCAGATTTCCATTAGATCTTTTTCTTTCTGTTCCAGTAGGCTATCAACCTCTGCAACATGCTTATCCGTAACTTTCTGAATCTGATCTTCGCCACGGCGCTGATCATCTTCCGTAATCTCTTTCTCTTTCAAAAGCTCCTTGAGATCGCCATTTGCATCACGGCGGATATTCCGGATAGCAACTCGCGCACCTTCAGCTTCCTGGCGCGCCTGCTTGATATAACCTTTACGGGTTTCTTCAGTAAGCGGTGGCATAGGCACACGGATATTCTCACCTGCAGTAGCAGGATTCAGACCCAGGTTAGAAGTCATGATAGCCTTCTCAATTACCGGCACCATCGGTTTTTCCCAAGGCACGATAGAAAGCGTACGACCATCTTCAACAGAGATGTTAGCCACCTGGCTTAGCGGAACATCAGAGCCATAATAGGAAACCTGAACACCTTCTAGAATACTTGGATGGGCACGCCCAGTACGGATTTTCTTGAAATTTGTTACCAGAGCATCAACGCTCTTCTGCATGCGTTCGCCAGCATCCTGAGTAATTTCATTCAGCATATTTTTCTCCAACCGTCTCACAGCAATCAATCAGAGTACCCTCATCTCCGCCTACTACAAGGCTCGCCAGGGCACCTGGTTTATTCATATTAAAGACACGCACAGGCATATCATGATCACGAGTCAGGCAGATTGCCGTTAGATCCATTACACCCAGCTGCTGTTCCAAAACTTCATCATAACTAAGATGACGATAACGGCGCGCTGTCGGATCTTTTACCGGATCAGCCGTATAGACACCATCTACCTTAGTCGCTTTCAGTACTACATCAGCTTCTACTTCGATACCACGTAAACAAGCCGCTGAATCGGTAGTAAAGAAAGGGTTACCTGTGCCAGCCGCAAAGATCACCACATCGCCCTGATTAAGATAACGCATCGCATTACGGCGATCATAGTGATCCACAACACCGCTCATTGGTATAGCGGACATTACACGGGTATTAATATTACTTCGTTCAAGAGCATCACGCATTGCCAAGGCATTCATCACTGTTGCCAGCATACCCATATGGTCGCCAGTTACACGATCCAACCCTGCAGCATTAAGCGCAGCGCCTCGAAACAGGTTACCACCACCGATAACCATACCTACCTGCACCCCGATGCCTACCAACTGACCTATTTCCAAAGCCATACGATTCAGAACATTGGAGTCGATACCAAAGCTCTCTTCACCCATCAGGGCTTCACCGCTCAATTTGAGCAGAATACGTTTATATTTTGATTGTTTTTCGGTAGAAGGCATCCGTATATCTCCACAGAATTTGAGATCACGAGAGTGTAGCAGGAAAAGGAGGGATTGCGCATGCAGAACATGCGCAATCGAAAGGTTTTACAGCAACTTAGCCGTTCAGCTGAGCAGCAACTTCTGCAGCGAAGTCCACTTCTTCAACTTCAACACCTTCACCCACTTCTACGCGAGTGAAAGAAGTAACGGTTGCGCCAGCATCTTTAGCAACCTGACCAACTTTCTGCTCAGGGTTCTTAACGAACGCCTGCTCAACCAGGCTGTTCTCAGCCAGGAACTTGTTGATACGACCGACAACCATCTTCTCTGCGATCTCAGCAGGCTTGCTAGCCATATCTGGCTGAGCAAGAATGATCTCTTTCTCTTTCTCTACAGCTTCAGCAGGCATATCTTCTTTGCTAACAACCTGAGGATTTACCGCTGTAACATGCATAGCGATATCTTTAGCTGTTTCTTCGTTACCGCCATCAAGCTGAACCAGTGCAGCAATCTTGTTATTGCTGTGCACGTATGCACCAACAACACCACCTTCAACCAGGAATACGCGACGAACACCGATATTTTCACCGATCTTCTGTACCAGCGCATCACGCTTTTCGGTCAACTCACCCGCCATCAAAGCTTCAACATCAGTAGCTTTGTCAGCAAATGCTTTTTCCAGAACAACATCAGCAAACGCCAGGAAACCTTCATCACGTGCAGCAAAATCAGTTTCTGAGTTAACTTCTACAGCAACCGCATAACTAGAATCATCAGCAACTTTGATTACTACAACACCTTCAGCAGCAGTACGGCCAGCTTTTTTAGCCGCTTTCATACCAGATGCTTTACGCAGCTCTTCAATCGCTTTTTCAACATCACCATCAGCACCCTGAAGTGCTTTTTTACATTCCATCATGCCCAGACCAGTACGGTCGCGCAGATCTTTAACCAGTGCAGCGGAAATTTTCGCCATTATCGAATACCCCTATAAATAGTCGCGGGTTAATCAAAAAATCCAAAAAAGGGGGCCAGGCCCCCTCATAAAGTCAAAGAGAATAATCTACTGTTTTGACAGCAAGATTACTCAGCCGCAGCCTGATTCTCTTCAACTTCTACGAATTCGTTTTTATCGCCAGCAGTTGCTTCTGTACCTTCCAGGCAAGCATCAGCTGCAGACTTAACGTAAATCTGGATAGCACGCAGTGCATCGTCGTTACCTGGGATAACTACATCAACACCATCTGGGTTGCTGTTTGTATCAACCACACCAATAACAGGGATGCCCAGCTTGTTTGCTTCATTTACAGCGATACGCTCGTGATCAACATCGATTACGAAAAGAGCATCTGGCAGACCGCCCATCTCTTTGATACCACCGATAGAGCGCTCAAGCTTTTCCATCTCACGCTGACGCATCAGAGCTTCTTTCTTAGTCAGCTTTTCAAATGTACCGTCTGAACTCTGGGATTCCAGATCACGTAGACGACGAATAGACTGACGGATAGTTTTGTAGTTAGTCAGCATACCACCCAACCAACGGTGGTTTACGTATGGCATACCTGCACGAGAAGCTTCTTCTTTAACGATCTTGCTAGCAGCGCGTTTAGTACCAACAAACAAAACTTTGTTTTTGTTGGAAGCCATGTTCTGGATGCTGTCCAGAGCACCATTCAGTGCAGGCAGAGTGTGCTCCAGGTTGATAATATGAATCTTGTTACGAGCGCCAAAAATGAATTTGGACATTTTTGGGTTCCAGTAACGAGTCTGGTGACCGAAGTGAACGCCTGCTTTCAGCAGGTCACGCATAGTAATTTTAGCCATTTTTATTTCCTAAAATTGGGTTAAACCTCCACGAACCCCAACACCCAACCCGAAGGCACCCTGAATGTTGTGACGGCACGTGTGTGTCATTTAGATTTTGCATGTGCAAATCGAGCGCGGATTTATACCATAACCACCAACTGATTTAAAGCTTATTTCTATCTGTTTCTCTTCACCGCACTACATTGCTACAATTCACTACCAGATTATTTTAGTTAGCGTTGACACAGGACATACCGACAGCTTATGAGCATCAAAATCAAAACACCTGAAGAGATCGAAAAAATGCGCGTTGCAGGCCGACTTGCAGCCGAGGTGCTAGGCATGATCGAACCCCATGTAAAACCAGGTGTCACCACTAATGAGCTGAACCAGATTTGTCATGACTATATAGTTAATGAGCAACAGGCCATTCCCGCTCCTCTAAACTACCACGGCTTCCCAAAGTCTATTTGCACATCAGTAAATCAGGTTGTATGTCACGGCATACCAAATGACAAACCGCTGAAAAACGGCGATATCATCAACATCGACATCACCGTCATAAAAGATGGATATCACGGCGACACCAGCAAAATGTTCTTTGTCGGAAAGGAACTGCCGCACGCACGCCGCTTGGTAGACGTAACCTTGGAATGCATGTATCGCGGCATCCGTCTTGTCAAACCTGGCGCACGCCTTGGAGATATCGGCCACACAATTCAGACCCATGCCGAGCAGAATCACTACACGGTTGTACGCGAATACTGCGGCCATGGCATTGGCGCTGAGTTCCACGAAGACCCTCAAGTTCTTCATTACGGCAAAGCAGGAACTGGCGATGTACTCGAAGAAGGTATGATTTTCACAATCGAACCAATGATCAATGCTGGCAAGCGCCAGGTTAAGCTTTCCAAAAAAGATGGCTGGACAGTTGAAACCTCTGACCGTCGTTTATCAGCACAGTGGGAGCACACCATATTGGTAACAGCTGACGGTTATGAAATCCTGACATTACGCCCGGACGATACGATCTAAAACTGTACAAGATCTAAACTATAATTCAGCAGCGAAGAGCGTAAAGATGTCTAGCACCCTTCATCAAATACTGGCGGAAGAAGAGATTATTAATTTCCCTGAATTCCAAAAAAAACTCGCCGAGGCAGCCTCCCCTATCCCGGTATACAAGGAAGCTCTCAGCGAGATTAAATCCAGCTTGGATGAACGCTTTACTGCAGGCGAAGATATTCGCAAGTTAGTTTATGGCCGCGCTTGGGAGATTGACCGGATTCTGGTTAACATCTGGAAAGAGTTCGACTGGCCGGATAACAAGATTGCCTTAATAGCAGTAGGCGGCTACGGCCGTGGCGAGTTACACCCATGCTCCGACATTGATCTATTGATTCTTCTCGACGATGCAGTAGATGCAGAGGAATATCACGACTCAATCAGCGGTTTCCTAACCCTCCTCTGGGATATTAATCTAGATATCGGCTCCAGCGTACGCACACTCAGTGAATGCTACAAAGAAGCACAAAGCGATATCACTATCGCCACCAATCTGATCGAGTCCCGCACTCTCTCTGGCAACGACAACCTCCACAGCCAGATGTACGAACGCGTAACATCTGAAGGCGCCTGGACCGATAAAGAGTTTTTCCTGGCCAAGCAGCGAGAACAAAAGAATCGCCACCAAAAAACCAATAACACTGAGTACAATCTAGAACCAAATCTTAAAAACTCCCCTGGCGGCCTCCGCGACCTACAAACTATAGGCTGGGTAGCTAAACGCCATTTTGGTTCGACTTATATCCGAGACTTAGTGGAAGATGGCTTCCTGACCGAAAGTGAGCTGGACATCCTAAATAAAGGCGAGCTTTATCTATGGTCGGTTCGCTATGCATTACATATGATCTGCAAGCGCCGAGAAGACCGCCTTCTTTTTGACCACCAACGCGCCCTGGCAGAGTTCTTTGGCTACGAAGACGAGGAAGGAAAGCTTGCAGTAGAACAGTTCATGAGCAAGTACTACCGAATTGCCATGACCATGTCAGAATTTAATGACATGCTACTACAGCACTTTGACGAAGCGATTCTACGTGCTGATGAAGAACAAGTTATCGTTCCCCTTAACAACCGCTTTCAGATTCACAACGACTTTATCGAAGTTACCCACGAAAACGTTTTTGATCATCACCCATTCGCGCTAATGGAGCTATTTGTGCTTCTGGCGCAAAATCAGAACATTCAGGGTGTACGTGCAACAACTATCCGCCTAGTACGCAACAACCGACATAAGGTTGATGAAGAGTTTCGTAACGACATCCGTAATACCAGCCTATTTATGGAGCTAATGCGCTCGCCAGAAGGTATTTCTACCGAACTTAAGCGAATGACGCGATACGGCATTTTAGGACCTTACCTGCCAAACTTTGGCCGAATAATCGGCCAGATGCAACATGACCTGTTCCATATATACACCGTTGATGCACATACAATGAAAGTGATCCAGAAATGTCGACAGTTCCGACACAACGATCATCGCGAAGAGTTTCCTATCGCACACCGCATCGTAAACCAGCTACCTAAAATTGAACTGCTTTATTTAGCCGCCCTGTTCCATGACATAGCTAAAGGGCGCGGCGGGGATCACTCTGAACTAGGCGCGGAAGATGTACTTGAGTTTGGAGAAAAACACCACCTAGGCAAATGGGATACTCACCTGATTGCCTGGCTGGTTCGTAACCACTTACTAATGTCGATGACAGCTCAGCGCAAAGACATCTCCGATCCGGAAGTAATCCATAAATTTGCCCAACAGGTTCGTGATGTTGTGCACTTGGATTACCTCTATGTACTTACCATTGCAGACATAAATGCTACGAACCACACTCTCTGGAACAGCTGGCGCGCAACACTGATGCGCAAGTTATACACCGATACAAAACGAGCTCTTCGTAGGGGCCTGGAAAACCCTATCAACAAAGAAGATCGTATTGAGCAGATCCAGCACGAAGCCATGGTTCTATTGGAGCGACAAGGCGTTAACGATGTGGAAGTTCAGGATCTATGGGCCTCAATAGGTGATGACTATTTCCTACGGGAAACCGCTCAAAGTATTGCGGAACACACCAAAGCCATCATTGAACATAAAGACCCAGCCGTTCCTCTGGTACTGATCCGCCAGACATCACATCGAGTTTTCGAGGGTGCAACTGAGATATTTATCTATAGCCGCGATATCCAACACCTTTTTGCTGCCACTGTTGCGACCATGGACCAACTGCACCTAAATATTCAGGATGCTCGAATTATCGTTACCGACAGCGGTGAAGCACTGAACACCTATACCGTTCTATCTGATGATAATACCGCACTCTCAGAAAACCCCGAACACCTGAACAAGATAAAGCAGCGCCTAATTGAGGAGTTAGACGATCCTGACGATTACCCTGAAATCATTCAGCGCCGCGTTCCTCGCCAGATGAAACTCTTCGCTACACCAACTCAGGTTAATGTCAGTAACGATTCTGTCTCTCACCAGACCGTGCTTGAGGTAGTCACACCTGACCGGCCTGGGCTATTAGCACGCATAGGCGGTATTTTTTCCACACACAATTTATCGGTACGCAAGGCAAAAATTGCCAGCGTAGGCGAACGCGTAGAAGACTTTTTCTTCATTACCGATGAAAACGGACAAGCGATCTCAGACCCGGAACTCTGTCAGACCCTACAGCAGGAGATCTGCCAGCAACTGGATGAGCATCTACAGCTGAACAACTAACCCTTTTACGAAAATAAAAAAGAGACCAGATATGGATCAACAGACTAAAACCGAAATTGAAGCTGCTGCATTTCGCCGCTTACTGGAACATCTGGACAACCGCAAAGATGTTCAAAATATCGACCTAATGATTCTGGCTGGTTTCTGCCGCAACTGTTTGAGCAAGTGGTACAAAGCCGAAGCAGAAAAGCGCGGTCATGAAGTAGATTATGATGCCGCACGTGAGCTGGTTTACGGCGAACCTTACGACAGCTGGAAGGATAAATACCAAACAAAAGCGACGCCGGAACAACTAGCTGCTTTTGAAGCGACCCAAAATAAATAAGCCTCAGCAAAACAAAGCATTCAAGCAATAAAAAAGAGAGCTCATGCTCTCTTTTTTATTCGAAGGTAATCAGAATCCCTTAACGACTCACCCATGCTCTTTGCACCTGATTCATATCAACCTCAAGCGTTGTAGCATAGGTATCCTCCTGCACAGGGAATGTTTTCACTACCCGCGCGCCACGCACAATACCTGACACAGCAGTTTTAAACTCATCACTCTGCAGCAACATATCCTTAACTTGAGTGGTGCCAAACATGTACTGCCCGTGCACTACACCAGCCAGCTCTTGATAGGCACGTAATTTAGATGCCCGCATCGCCATTAGAATTTTATGCTGGCGAGTGGCTCCCGGCTGCAGACTAATAGGCGCATAGCCCGTAGCTCTGACCCAATGAGGCTCTTTCGGCTCCTCTATACGGAGCTCTTTTTCTTCAGCATCATCTGAAGAAGGGGATAAAAAATCCACACTCCAAAAAGATTCTTCAGCACCCTCAGTTCCCGAAGAGCCTTCCATCGTTTTACAACCCTGCATAACCAGCAACGGCGCAACTAAAACAACAGCAACAATTTGTTTAAGGAAACTCTTCATCAGCTCATTTACCTACCGGACCGCTACCGTTTTCAATAATCATCCCCTCATTCAGGGCTTCTAATGGATTGTAACCGGGCAGCCCTCCCTCAAGTCTAGAGTTTGCTATATGCGTTTGCCCAGTAGCCAAGACTTGCCGTGTTGTTGTATCGATAACACGGGCGTTAACCACGATACCATCCGAATGCTGGGCGTATGTACCAGTGACCAAAAAGTAGATTTTATACCGCACCCGCAGAGCTGAAAGGTCTTGCTTTGACAAAGGCTGTTTCGCTGAAGTAGTCAAACCCGCCGCACGGTAATCAATCAGATTAAAACCATGTTGCTGAAGTTGATAGATCATACCCTGCTCAATTCGCTCGCCAAAACGCCCAACTTTGCGCTCGTTATGCAAATTGGTAAATGGCACCACCGCCATTGGAAAGCGTTTAACCCTGTTCTGTTGCAGACCGGCATTCATCTGTACAGACAACTGTGCAAGAGCTTCACTGATTGGATCTAAACCATTGGAATCAGTTCCTATCTGAACAACCTGTCGTTGCACTAAGGAACGTTCTTTTTCCAGAAGAGCATCTTTTTCCGCAAGATAGGCCCTCTCTGCATCTAGATGAGCCTGCTTACGCTTGTAGTACTCCTCTATGGACTCAAATTCCATTTCACGGACTTTGGCTTCCATCTGCTCATCGGTTTTAATCTCTTCCGCTTTGTAAGCAACAGGCTCATTAACAGCTTCTTTGATCGCCTCTGTCACTACACAGCCAGTCTGAAAACAAACCAGAAGCAGCAGCAAAATTTTCTTCATCCAGACCTTCCAAACACACAGGTTAAGAACGACAATCTATCATAATCATTATTTGGCAAACAGTATGTTCCCGCACCATTTACAACCAAGCGACAATTACATACTGTCACATACTGTTCCTCTATGTTTAATCGGTCGGCATGCAGATATGTTTAATAGCTTATTCAGAACTAGCCTCATCGCGATACTTCTCTTTTTCACTGGATATGTGCAGGCTACGGTTGTGGAAGCCGAAGGCAGAGCAATCATTGAAAACAACGATCTGGCTGCAGCACGTGAGGCAGCAATTCTGGATGCCACCCAACAAGCATCAATGCATGCCGCAGTTTTCATCTCAAGCAACCAAGTTGTGCGTGACGGTATTTTAGAGATCGACAACATGGAGATCAGCACCCTAGGGCAGGTAAGCAACATCCAGGTTTTGGATGAAAAAGTGATCGGCAATATTCTTCATGTCCGAATTATAGCTGACGTTCTCATTGATACCGGCTGCAAGAATGGCGTCACCAATAAATATGTAAAAAGCCTTGCTCTGGCAGCCTTCCCGCTGGAAAACCTTGGCCAGGCTAAACTCGGCAACCTGCATGATGCCCCGCTCGCTTTCCCGAGACAACTGACTCAACTGTTCAACCAGAGCAAAACCCTGACCGCCCTAAATGCCGGGCGTATCAATTTTTACCCCGATCCTTCTCTCGCAGCCACATCTCAATTAAGCGATGGAGCTCTCAGCAGCATGCTGAGCAATATCAAGAAGATGGACGTTAATTATGTGGTTTCCGGCGTAATCAAAGATATGTCCATAGTTGACCCCAGTACCTACAATGAAGATAACTACTTTGTAGACCTTTATAATCGATCTAAATACCTAAACCAAAAACCTCTTCGTAACCTGCGCGCATTCACAATCGATTTGTTTGTTCACGACGGTTTTTCAGGCAATTTAGTCATGCAGAAAAGCTATCAAACGGCAGGATTATGGGACCTGGACCCCAGTATCAAAACAGGGTTTTCCAGTACCAGTTTTGCGCAAGAGGATTACGGCCAAAAAATTCAGGAACTTCAGCAGCAGATCGTTAATGATTTGACTGAAAATCTTCTATGCGAACCCTTCACCGCACGTATTACCAATAGCCAGGATAAAACCATCTGGATCTCAGCGGGTTCTGCTCAAGGTGTAAAAATAGGGGACAAACTTACTGTTTACCGCCGCTCAACCTTCTACACACCTGATATGCGCCCTCAAACACAGTTAATGAATACCCAGCAGACACTAGTGATAAAGGACGTGCAAAACAGTTTTGCATCGGGGCAGATAAAAGGCGCTGTAGAACAGTTCAATATCAGACCGGGCGATCTGGTTATCGCAAACTGAAAATAAAGAATTAGAGCCCTCTTGGGCTCTACGGAATCTATATAGCTTTAAAGACTAGCTTCGCTGACCACTGATATTAATTTCAACACGGCGGTTTTGTGCTCGACCATCTGCTGTGTCGTTATCAGCAACCGGGTATCTCTCACCATAACCACGTGCATTAATTCGCAACTGATCAACCCCAGAATTTACCAGATAATCCCCTACTCGCGCTGCACGACGCTCTGACAATTGCTGGTTGTATTCAAATGACCCCGTACTATCAGTAAAACCATCAACATTAAGCTCGGTTTTATCAAACTTAACCAATACCCTAACCACTGAATCCAACACCGGATAGAAATTGGCTGCAATCTGATCAGAATCCAATGCAAAGGTAATATTGCCCGGCATGATGAGACGAATTGAATCACCCACTCGTTCCACCTGAACACCGGTGCCTTGCAGCTCCTGACGTAACAAGGCTTCCTGCTGATCCATGTAATAACCAATACCGCCACCAACAGCTCCGCCAACTAAAGCTCCGGTCAGTATTCCTTTCTTACGATCCCCTTTGCTGGAAACCGCAGCACCCAATACAGCACCAGCAGCAGCCCCAATACCCGCACCTTTTGCAGTATTTCCAACTTTCTGCTCACCGGTATACGGGTCAATTGTCTGACAACCGGCAGTGACGGCCGCAAGAGCACAAATAGCAACAAACTTTCTCATAACCACTCCAGTGAAAAATCTTTCCTAGATAATATACATTCAATACTTAATATTCGCTGACTTATGCAGATAAATACTCTTTTCGAACTAGTCAGTTTCATGAAACACCGATAAAATGTTCTGTTTAAGGTAAGGATCTCGCCATCACTGCTATCAATTGTTTACTACAGCAGTTTTAGGAATAGATCTGAATATTGATTACTTCTGTTACATCCATCCTGAGGAGAACGAATTGTCCCAGCTTCCTGTCATTGTTGGTTTTGGGGGTATTAACCCTGCTGGACGCGCCTCATTTCACCACGCTTACCGACGCTTGATTCTTGATAAACTGGATCCAGAAAGTCGCGCTGAGACTCTGTTAGATTTAGCAATGCTGACCGGCCTTGCCTCGTCAGAAGATGGGCAATACCAGACTCAGGATGGACAGACGTACTCAATCGAAGGGCTTATCAAAGAACTTGAGCCACAATTGCTAGACAGCACTCTGATCCGCCGCATCGAAAAAGACTGTTTTGACGTTGACCAGGTTATGTTCAACAAGCAGGCGTCCCTGAACTGTGGCGACAATACGCTGAAATTCCGATTACGGAAACGTCAGATGCCGGTTAATGTCCCTGAACACTGGCAAGTAACAGAAACAGCCCCTGGCCAATACGATATAGAAGTTAGCGGTCAGATGGACGTCATTCTTCCGGATTCAAAAACCGCTGCAGTACAAGCCGCTGGGCAGCTGCCTTCAGGCTTTACCCCTGGTAAGCTGTACCAATCTCGCAACCATCCACGCAACCTGCAGATGACAGTTTACGCGGCCTCGGATGCCCTATCTTCAACTGGCATTCCATTTGAGAAGATTACGGAAAAGGTAGCCCCTGACCAGATTGCAGTTTACGCCAGCAACTCCATTGGTCAGCTAGACGATTATGGTTTTGGAGGCCTGACCAAATTTCCAGCCATAGGTAAACGCACTACATCTAAGCAGATGCCTCTGGGTTACGCGCAGATGCCTGCTGATTTTGTTAACGCATATGTTCTCGGCAATGTAGGTACAACAGGTGGGGCTCTTGGGGCCTGCGCAACGTTCCTCTACAACCTGCGCAGCGCCGTAAATGATATCCGTTCAGGTCGCCGTAAAGTTGTCCTTGTCGGAGGCAGCGATGCCCCCGTTACCCCAGAAATAATCGAAGGCTTCCGTGCTATGGGAGCCCTGGCAGAGGACAAAGCTCTACTGGCTCTAGATAATCTAACTGAGCTTTCCGAACAGGATTACCGTAAAGCCTGCCGTCCATTTGGTAATAACTGTGGTTTTACTATCGGCGAGAGTAGTCAGTTCGTCTTGATGATGAGCGATGACTTAGCAATTGAGCTTGGCGCCGAAATTTACGGAGCAGTACCTGAGGTGTTTGTAAATGCTGACGGTCACAAGAAGTCAATCTCTGCTCCAGGCGTTGGTAACTATATTACCCTGGCAAAATCCGCCGCTTTGATCAAAAAGATGCTGGGTGAAGAGTCTCTTAAAGAACGCAGTTTTGTACAAGCTCATGGTACAAGTACCCCTCAAAACCGGGTAACAGAGTCTCACGTTATTAACGAAACCGCTAAAGCATTTGATATCCAGAACTGGCCGGTTGCAGCAGTTAAATGCTATCTGGGGCACTCTCAAGGCACCGCAGGTGGCGATCAGCTAAGCACATCCCTAGGAGTCTGGAAATATGGTTATATTCCAGGCATCGTCACAACACCCGAATTTGCTGAAGATGTGCATCAGAGCAATCTGCTGCTAAGCAATCAGCATATTGAGGTAGGCGTTACCGGCATGGATTCTGTTCTACTGAACTCTAAAGGCTTTGGTGGCAACAACGCCTCCGCCCCAGTTTTAGCTCCCCATGTTGTTAATTCCATGCTGGAGAAGCGTTACAGCAAAGAACAGTTGAGCTGTTATAGAGATAAACTAGAACAAACCCGCGCTGCTGCATCAGCCTATGACCAATCAGCACTGCGTGGAGATGCTAATCCTATATATCTCTACGACAACAATGTCCTTCAGGGGGAAGATCTTAAAATTAGTGACCGCCAGATTGAGTTACCAGGTTACAACAACCCAATCAGTCTGGATGTAGATAACCCATTTGATGATATCTGCTAAAGATCTCCGAAGCTGAATTAAATAAAAGGAAGCAAATATGCGTACCGCTCTTATTTTTCTAGCACTTATAGGCCTTAGCGGCTGCGTAAGTATGGACTCGCTAACATCACGCGACAAACCTGAAGCGGACACAAGCTATTACCTGATTGATACCAAGTATCGTTTTTTCTGCCTCGGGAATACAAAGTCATGTAGAGACATGACAAAAATCGTGTCATCCAGAGCAAAACTAGTTCCGATTGAAAAGGCATACAATCAAAAAGTAAAAGGTCCAAACTACCCTGTTTCATTAACGCGCATCCTTAAGCAGCCAAATGACAACAGCTACCAAGCAAAAGCCATTGGACAAGAGGGCCGCTTTTTCCAGATACCTGTAAATGAAAAAACAAAAATTGTTTGGAAAGTACTAACTGATATCGAAACAGAGATGTTTAGCGCAGGCTCTTAATAATCTGTTTGGCATTCTGGGAAGTGATAGCGGACACAAATTCCAACGGACAGGAACGAAGTTTCGCCATCACTTCAGCCACCTCGACCACTCGCTGCGGCAAATTTATTTCACCCCTATAATTTGCTAAAGGCATATCCGGAGCATCCGTTTCCAGAACAAAGCCTTCTAGCGGCAAAGTCTCGACAATACTGCGTAATTTTTTCGCCCGCTCATATGTCAGAGTCCCTCCAATACCCAGCTTAAAACCCAATTGGAGATACTGTTCAGCTTGCTGCCTACTACCAGAATAAGCATGGACGATACCGCCACGAGAAAGCTTTGCTGATCGAAGACTCTTTAACATTTGATCATGTGCTTTACGGACATGCAGTAACACGGGCAGATCATATTTCTGAGCCAACTCCAGCTGCCCTTCGAGATAGAATAATTGCTGCTCAAGATCCGCCCCTGAAATAAACAGATCAAGGCCGATCTCACCTACAGCACAGATGTTCCCTCTACTCAGCAACTCATCTAATAGCACCAAATTCTGTGGTTTATGCTGTTCCAAAAAACAAGGATGCAAACCCAAAGCGGGATGAAACATTGGCTGCGAACCAGCAATATCAAGTAACGTAGTCCATTTTTCAGCGGTTACCCCAGGCACAACAATGTCGGATACACCAACATCACAGGCCCGCTCTCGAACCTCAGATCGTTTTTCTGCAAAGACGGGGAAATCAATGTGGCAATGAGTATCTATAAATTGCATAGGTGTAGCTTATGCAGCAAAACTGCAAGCAGCAAGCAGCAAGCAGCAAGCAGCAAGCAGCAAGCAGCAAGCTAGTAGTGAGGTATTTCTATGCAGGGCAGGTCAAGAAATTGAACGGGGGGACAGATTTAAATCTGTCCCCATCAAAAGTTTAATGCTCACGCGTTGCACGGAAAGCAACCTCTGGCCAACGCTCTTCAGCAAGGCTCAGGTTTACTCGAGTTGGCGCCAGATAGGTCAACAGGCCACTGCCATCAATAGCTAAGTTGTCGTGATTCTTCTTCTGGAAGTCAGAAAGCATCTTATCATCATCGCACTCAGCCCAACGCGCCGTCTGCACACTGATCGGCTCGTATTTACACTCAACCTTGTATTCATCTTTCAGGCGGAATACAACAACGTCAAACTGCAGCTGACCGACTGCCCCAAGAATCAGATCGTTGTTTTTCAACGGCTGAAACAACTGCACGGCTCCTTCTTCCGATAGCTGCTGCAGACCTTTTTGCAACTGCTTCATTTTCAGAGGATCAAGCGGACGCACACGACGGAACATTTCAGGTGCAAAATGAGGAATACCGGTAAATTTAAGCTCTTCACCAGCTGTAAAGGTATCACCAATCTGGATCGTACCGTGGTTATGCAAACCGATGATATCGCCCGACCATGCTTCCTCTACATTCTCACGATCACCCGCAATAAAGGTTACCGCATCAGCGATTTTCACATCCTTTTTGATACGTGAATGACGCATCTTCATGCCTTTGCTGTACTTACCAGAACAGATACGCATGAAAGCAATACGGTCTCGGTGTTTCGGATCCATATTGGCTTGAATCTTAAAGATAAAACCACTGAATTTTTCTTCAGCCGGTTCAACTTCACGGGTTAACGTCGCACGCGGCATTGGTGCAGGCGCCCACTCAACGAAATCATTCAGCATTTCACGTACACCAAAGTTCGCCAAAGCCGTACCAAAGAAGACAGGGGTCAGTTTACCCGCCATGAACTCTTCTTGGTCAAACTCATGAGTTGCACCCCGTACCAGCTCAACTTCATCAAGAAAGTCTTCGTAGATATCACCTAAAAGCTCTTTTGCTTCATCACTCTCAAGACCTTTAACCTGGACATCTTCAGGAATAGTATGACCTTGGCCCGGCTGGAAGACGTGAATCGTATCGGTATAAAGGTTATAAACACCTTTAAAACGCGGCCCCATCTCGATTGGCCAGGTGATAGGCGCAGCAGCAATCTTCAGAACTTCCTCGATCTCGTCGAGCAGCTCAATAGGATCACGAATCTCACGGTCCATTTTGTTCACGAATGAAAAAATAGGTGTGTCACGCAGGCGACAAACTTCCATCAACTTAATGGTTCGATCTTCGACACCTTTCGCACCATCCACAACCATTAACGCAGAATCCACCGCCGTTAAGGTGCGGTAAGTATCCTCAGAGAAATCTTCGTGGCCCGGAGTATCCAGCAGGTTAACCATTCGACCGTTATACGGGAACTGCATCACCGACGAGGTGATCGAGATACCACGCTCCTGCTCCATCGACATCCAGTCAGATGTAGCCATACGATCACCTTTTTTCCCTTTTACGCTACCCGCTTGCTGAATCAACTGCCCGAATAACAACAGTTTTTCAGTAATGGTGGTTTTACCCGCATCGGGGTGGGAGATGATAGCAAAGGTCCTTCGCTTATTGATTTCATTAAGAAAATCTTGGTTTGCCATGTATAAATTCTTTTAGTTTGTACACGGATTTGTACACACTTTTGGAAGTACTCTCTTTTCAGTTCTTCGCTTGTCAAATCCGTCGTGTTAATCGTAATTGGCCGCTATTTTCGCTGATCTTGACTTTATAAACAATCAATGGTTATCTAATCGGTTACCATTTACTCTCAGCGTGCACCAATGCTCAGTTGTAGCTGTTTGCAATCGTTGCTTCTTCAGCTAATGAACAACTGTGGCTAAACCACAAATTCCTTCGCTACCAGAAATCGATGATAGCTTGTCGTACTACACCGATGATGGTGCAGTTGCCGTTGATCGGTATTGCAGGGTATTGCGGGTTCAAAGGTTTTAGATACTTCTGTTCACCATCAATAACCAACTGCTTAAAGGTTGCTTCTTTCGAATCATCCAAACGCGCAACAACCAATGAACCTGAAGAGTAAGGTAACTCAGGATCAACAACGATCACTGCCCCCTCAGGTATGGATTTTTTTCCGCTTGGATTTTCCATACTGTCGCCTTTTACGCGAAGTGCGAAACAACCCTCATGTGCTTTCCCAGTGACTTCACGCCACTCCTCAGCATCTTCATGGGCAAATCCCTCCGCTATTTCAGTCCAATCACCGGCCTGAACCCAGTTAATGAGAGGAATTCTTCCCTTAATATCAGGCCCGACTTCTACATTACCGACCCCCAAGCCAATCTCGCCATCACCTGTGGCGAGCCAATGAGCATTCACGCGAAGCGCCTCCGCGATCTGCATGGTGTAACGAGACCTAGCCGATTTACCAGAGCAAATCTGGCTGATCGACTGCTGTTTGATACCAATGCGACGAGCCAACTCAGACTGAGTTACCCCAGTAAGCTGCAAGGCATGGTTTAGTCGTTCGGATAAAGTTTTCATAAGCCCGCATTCTACAAATAAAACTGTAGTCTTTCAACAATTTTAACTGTTGACTTATCTACAGTTTAAACTGTAACATTCAATCTTGTAACAGTTATTATTGTAACAGGAGACGGTATGGAAGTGTTCAAAACGACACAAAAACATCTCCGCCGTGCCATTGACTTGGTCGGCGGGCAATCAGCATTAGCAAGAGCCATCAACTCAAAACAGCAAAACGTCTGGTTTTGGTTGAATAAATCAGGGCGTGTTCCCGCTGAATTCGTTTTACCCATCGAACAAGCTACGCAAGGACAGGTAACCCGATCTCAGTTAAGACCGGACATCTACCCCGAATGCCAAAGCGAGCTGAAAGCCAGTAACCAGTAGGATTAAGGGCAAGTAATGGTCAGCATTTTACGTAAATACAAAAGCGAGTACCTCCATGCGTGATTATGGCAAGGTCTATACCCGCTTTTGGCTAAAGCAAAACGTTTTGTCCTGGAGTGACTCAGCGAAGTTGCTAGGACTGTATTTGCTTACATGCCCACATTGTAATTTGCTTGGCTGCTTTCGATTGCCGATTGGTTACGTCGCTTCTGACTTGAACTGGGATGAGCAACAGGTTGCCAAGGCTCTAAATGAGTTAGAACAAGATCAGTTCCTCATTCGTTGCGAGGAATCCGGTTGGACTTTGATTCGGAGCTTTCTGAAGCACAACCCAATCGAAAACCCAAACCAAGGTAAAGCAGCCTTTCGGTTGCTTAAAGATGTACCTGCCGACTTCATTGGTATGGTATCACTTTTGAAATCTCTTGCCGCTTTTCAAGCTCGGCTACCAGAAGAATTTTCATCATTGTTTATGCCTGATGGCAACCCGGTAAGGGACTCTCAACGGTCGGATGACTCTGAGGGAAGCAATAAACCAACAGTTAAAACTGTTGACCACATACAGTTTGAAGACTTCTGGGATGTACAAATACGCAAAGAAAAAAAAGCGAAAGCCAAAGAAGAATGGCTACGCATGGGCCTCAATGAAGACCATGAACTCGCCTTGGAAGTGCTAACACGCTGGAAAGAGCAACGAGAAAACCGATTGCAGTATCAAGATCGGACTAAGACCCCTATGCCACATAACTGGCTTTTAAACCGGCAATGGGAAGACGAGTACGTTCGCATTGATGAAGTACAGCAATCATCGACGAGCCTAAAGGGCAGCAATCACCAATTGAATATTGAAGAAAGCAATCGCCGCATTGCTGAAAGCTGGGCCGGACCGGGTATTCGGGAGGTTCGTTCAAGTGCAGGAGGTTGATAAACGCGAGTTTGCTGAAGTTTGGGGAGCAGCTTGGGCCATGTATGGCAAAAGCGTATCACCGCAATTGCTATCCATCGCATTTGAAGCCCTTCGTGCTTATAGCATTGAAGAAGTGCGAATCGGTCTGACTCGGCATATTCAATCACCGGATACTGGGCAATTTTTTCCAAAGCCCGCTGACGTCATCAAGCATATCGATGGCAACTCGGGTTCAAGAGCCATGGTTGCTTGGAACAAAGTTGACAAGGCTGTTCGTCAGGTTGGCGCTTGGACATCCGTGATGTTTGACGATGCGCTTATCCACCGCGTGATTTCAGACATGGGTGGATGGGTTGAACTCTGCAAGGTTGATGACAGGGAATACCCCTTTAAGCAAAAAGAGTTTTTAACACGCTACCAGGCTTACTTGCTACGGGACGAAGTGGGTGAATACCCAAGGCTATTACAGGGTATTGCAGACCATCAGAACCAGCAAAAAGGATTTGATATGCAAGCGCCTGTTGCCGTAGGCGACTGGTCAAAAGCGGCACAAGTTTATACGAGAGGCATCGCCGACTTTAGCGCAGTGCCATTAAAAAGAATAAGCCCGAAAGCCATTCAGGCGCTTCTCGGAAATCAATTAGAGGACAAAAATGAAAACGATTAAAGCAAAAACCATTGCCCTAGTGATAGCCATGTCCGCAAGCACTTCAGTCTATGCGTTTCCGGGCTATCAGTGGGAAAAAGCAGCACAAAGTGTTGGTATTGATCCAGTCATGCTCTACGCCGTTGCCTTGGCTGAGTCGGCCTCACATCGAGGTCTTAACATGACCAGTCCATGGCCATACGCAATTCGCAATGGTTCAAATGCAACCTACGCCAAATCTAAGACAGAAGCGGAGCAACTGTTAAACCAAGCACTGCAAGAGAGTGAAAAATACCAGCTCGATATTGGCCTAATGCAAATCAATTTGCATTGGCATGGGCATCGGGTGAGCTCAGCGGCGGAACTGCTAGACCCCATCACCAACCTTACCGTCGGCTCCAGTATTTTGGCCGAAGCAATCAAGTCTTCACCTAACGATTTAGAGCTTGGCATAGGCCGCTATCACAGTTGGAACGAAGAGCGTGCACGCTGGTATGGGCAAAGAGTGCTTTCTATTTATCGCAATATTTTACATGAACTGGAGGTCCGTCAATGACAACCAATCAACAAGACTTCTATCAATTAAACTTGGCGTACCTGCACGCAGCACGGGAATTGGCGCGCATTGATCCGCAAGAGGCGGTCTTGCGCTTTGGACTTACACGCGACGTGGTGGATGCACTTATTAATGCCGGTGTTGACGACCTGCAACGAGTGGCGACCTCATCATTCATGCTGTTTCAACCAAGGGGTAACCAAAGCCAACTGATTGAGATGGTGAAGAGCAAAGGCACAGGTATCCCAAGAATCGCTTATTTATTATCAACCCTAAACAACAAGGGGGATGCATGATTGATAACCTGTCCAAAAGTGAGCTGTTTACCCGAGCCTCGCTGCTTATTAAATACGGATTTCGAACAACCATTATCGCGCTCGATACAGGTTTGCCAATCCACATTATCAGAAGGCTCCACAAAGAAGTGACTGGCAAGTCACCTTGTCCTGGTCAATTGCCAGAATCTGATGCCATCGTCAAAAGCAGAAGAGCATTAGTTGAAGGCTCCCTGCTTATGGCGCTTTATGTCAATATTGGTGGTGATAATGTCTACAAGCAATTAAATATCGATGCTTTGATGAAGGCTTACGATGCGTATTTGGTTGCAAGAAAAGAAGCAGATCTTCCAGCTGAGATCCCCTGGAAAAAACTGACCATCAATGAAGGTTGGGTTCTAGCTCGTGATTTAAGATCACAGCTAGCATCCTTACACCGGTGTCGATGCGGCAGTCTGTATTTGACGGTATCTCAACAGCGCATTCAGCTTAAATGTCCTGTGTGCGAGATTATGGCCGAGCAAACCACTAGAGCACTTTTTGAGAACTAAAATGCTGATGCATGATTTGATTGTGCACCGCCCGTGCACTTTGAGAGTACTAAGATGATAAAATTACTTAAATCTTTACCAGCACGCTGCTGGGTTATATCACTGGGGCTTTTTCTGGCGACTTTGGCTGCGGCTCATTTTTTTCCCTCAGAAATATTAACGGCATCTGCCAAGTTAGCGGCTTTGCCATTTCTGATTTGCACCATCGTTTTTTTCAGCTACTTGGGATTCAAAGCAATTGCTAGTCCTATCGGCCTTATAACCATCACCACTATGTTTTTAGCAATCGCATATTGGCAAGCGAGTTGGACAATTTTATGTGTCGGTTTAGCCTTCTTAGGCTTAAGCGGACTAATCCATTTATTTCAAAGACAACTGAAAGATACCGGTCGAGAACTAAGCCTGAGCGAAAAAAAATATTGGTACTGGGTAAACGAATTTGCAGATGGTCGCTCATCTATCCTCCCTAAAAAAACAAGGTCATAGTAAATTGACTGCTTTTTTACTTATACTCAAAAAATTGATTGGCACTTTCGTACTACGAATGAAAAATGCCATTTCCATCAATGAATACGGATCAACTCAAGTTCGTTACCCAGCACAACAGGACAGTTCTTTGACATCCTTGTTAAAGGTTTGGGCGCAGAGCTTCAAACCCTCCACCATAGTCAGGTAAGGGAAAAGCTGGTCGGCTAATTCCGTCACCGTCATACGGTTGCGGATCGCCAGCGCCGCACTCTGGATCAGTTCTCCACCTTCATGCGCCAGAATCTGCGCCCCGATCAGGCGGCCAGTGGCTTTTTCCGTCACCAATTTGATAAAACCATCGGTCTCGAAATTCGCCAGTGCGCGCGGCACGTTCTCCATCTCCAATACACGACTGTCGGTTTCAATGTCTTGTGCGTTGGCTTGCTCTTCCGTGAGCCCAACAGTTGCCACCTGGGGATCGGTAAAAATCACTGCTGGCATGGTGGATAGATCCAGTTTGGCGTATCCGCCCGTCATGTTGATGCCGGAACGGCTACCGGCGGCCGCGGCGACATAGACGAATTGCGGCATGTTGCAGCAGTCTCCGGCGGCGTAAATACCGGGAACATTGGTTTCCATGCGTTCGTTAACAACGATTTCGCCCTTTTTGTTGGTCGTAACACCCACCGCGCCCAGATTGAGTTGGCAAGTATTGGCGTGTCGCCCGGTGCTTACCAGCAAACGATCGCAGCGTAGATCGCCCGCGTTAGTTTCCAATGTAAATTGGCTTCCATCGTGGGTCACCTTGGTAGCTTGCGTACTGTTTAATACTCGAATGCCTTCTTTTTCAAAACATCCGGTGAGTTTTTCACCGAGCAAGGGATCTTCCCGATAAAGCAATGTATGTCTTGCTAATATGGTGACTTCACTGCCTAAACGGCGATAAGCCTGGGCAATTTCCAGCGCTACAACCGACGAACCAATCACGACCAGGTGCTGCGGCAATTCCTGAGCAAACAGCGCTTCGGTAGAGGTCCAATAAGGTGTTTCAGTTAAACCATCAATAGGAGGAATGGTTGGCGTGGAGCCGGTAGCGATCAGGATTTTATCGGCGTGAACTGCCTGCTCGGTTCCATCATTTTTTCTGACTATCAGGGTGTTGGCATTTTTAAATTGCGCCCAACCTTTAAGTAAACTAAGCGCAGGATTTGTCTCCAGAATATTCTGGTACTTTGCCGCGCGCAGCTCTTCGACCCGAGCGGTCTGCTGCTGAGTCAACAAGGCTCGACTCAATTGGGGCGCATGATTTTCCAGTCCGGTAAAGGGATTATTGCGTTGCTGCTGAGCCAATTGAGCGGCGCGGATTAGAATTTTTGAGGGTACGCAGCCGACATTCACGCAACAGCCGCCAATCACATCGGCTCCCTCAATAAGAGTGACCTTGGCACCACCTTCAGCGGCTTTAATAGCGCAGGCAAAAGCGCCGGAACCCGTACCGATAATCGCCACGTGTTGAGTTTGGTTGCTTTCAGTGTTGCTTGCATTTTCGTTGTCACAGCAGTCGTTCGGTGAAGTAATTTCTTTTGCAGTGCCAGTGGATTCTTTTGCGATATAACCGAGAGCTTCTATTGCTCCAATGAGAACGGTTACGCTGACCCCACCGTTCGTGGTGATCGTTGCTCTGGCGTTTTCATAAGATATTTCAACCTTATTAACGCCTTCGATCGCATCGAGTGCTTCTTTAACGTGGGCGACGCAACTTGGACAGGTCATCCCTTCTATCGATAGTAAGATCATTCGTTTTCCTCAAATAGTAGTCAGGCATTGCGTCGTGTTAAACAGCACAGCTGTCATCATCACAGCGTTTATTCGCCGGTGAAAAAATATCCCAAAGCGATACGGCAACCATCAGGCCTAATGCTGAATAGGTGACATAGCTGCTCCAGCCGTACTGGAAAAACGGATAGAGCGATAACAGCAATAAAATGGGGCCGGCCACACCCAGCGCACTACGGTGCCATTGCCGGTGGCTGAACCAGCCAAGTCCGTTGAGTACCAAGGCAATCCAGGCAAACAGGGGTAATAGCGTGCTAACAAACAGACCTTCCCATTGGCTGAGAAAACCCAGTCCTACCGCAGCGCCCAGACTGGCAATGGCCGGGAAACACATGGCGCATCCCATAGCAGAAACCAGCGCGCCCAATGAGCTAATCTTATCGCCGAACCGGGTCAGTAACCGTATTAGCATTTCTATGCTTTACTCCTTGAGCGTTGACGGATAACCCGCGTTAGTGGTGGCTTCGGTCAGTGCTTTTACCGTGGTTTTTTCGTCGTCGAAGGTGACCACCGCCAGTTTGGTCTTAAAGGTCACTTCGGCTTTACTGACGCCATCGACTTTTTGTAAGGCTTTTTCCACGGTAAAGGGACAGGTCACACAGTTCATGGTTGGGACTTCCAAAGTAACTGTTTTCGGGGCAGCTAAAGCGTTCAGGCTGGTCAGTACGAACAGGGACATTAGGGCGAGTGTTTTCATAATTTTCTCCAAGAGCAAGCCATAAAGATTTAATCAAAATAAAAGGTTAGAAATCGTCATCAGGCAAACCAGACAATCCAATAATTACTGGTGACTAAAACCAACGCAGTCAGTGCCGTTAACCAAAAGATCACCTGCCGACGTTTTCGCACTTGAGGAACTGCACAGGCGGTGCCTGGCTCACAGTCCTCGACGGGGCGATAGACCTTCCAGCCTGCGAAGCCAAATAAGGCTAAAACCAGCAGGATAAAAATGGGACGATAAGGTTCTAACAAGGTTAAATTACCAATCCAGGAGCCACTCACGCCTAGCAGCAACAAGACGAAAGGACCAGCGCAGCAAAGACCAGCGCCAATAGCGGCAATAACACCGCCGATGATTGGAAAGTTGGGATTACTTTTTGACATAACTCACTCTACTTATCGTACTTTAGTAAAACAAGCTTAAACCCCGTACCCAACTACGGAGTCAAGATAAAATTTGACTCATTATTAATCTTCAGGAAGTAGGGAATCAATAATGGGACAGTGGGATTGGTTAGTATTAGAATTACACTCATTCAATAATTCTGTGAGAACGGTTTCTAAGCGGCGAAGACCTGCTATTTTGGCTTTCACACTTGCAAGCTTGTGTAAAGTCATTTCTTGCACTTCTATACAGGGAGTGTCATTAAGGCTGAGTAAATTGGAGATTTCTTCCAAAGTGAACCCAAGATCTTGGGAACGTTTAATGAATTTTATTCGGTTTAATGTTGCCAAAGGATAAAGTCGGTAGCCTAGATGCGGTTTTTCAGGTTTTTCTATAAGACCACGTCGTTCGTAATAACGAACAGTCTCAACATTGATACTAGCTTGTTCGGCTAATTTTCCAATTGTGTACATGTGTTATATTTCTCCGTATCTAAGTACGGAGAAATATATCCCTATCTACGTAATTAAGCCATAAAACTTCGTTAGCCTTGAGCTTCTACTCCTTGTTTTATTTATTTCCTGATGCCTGGTTATATGCCCTAATATCGATCAAGTTGTTCTGAGCATAATCTCCCGCAAGGGATGCATTTGAGATCACTGCAATCTGCTTATCCACAAATGCTTTATCTTCATCAGACACACTGTCAGAGATGTAAGCGCCACTCTCATCCTTTTGACGATACTCATTTAGCATTTGCTCCCTTAGACCAAGCATTTCAGGCGACCAACTCGATGAGTCTTCAGAGTTGAAAACGCGCCCCGCCAAACCTTCATTGAAAGCTTGAGCGAAAACTTGACTTTGAATCGGGGTCAATCCCATTCTCTGCCCTTCGCTGTATGCTTCCTGTTTAAAATCATCAGCATACTGCTCTAGAAACTCACCATATCGATTATTAACTGCCGCACCGAATGCCCCCGCCAACATGGCTTCAGACTTAGTGCCCCAGTTTACTTCGGAGGCATACTGCGAACTCGATCCACTGTATGCATCATTAAACGCCGTCAATGGGTTTTCCAAAGAGGTTCCGGCATCAACGGCGGCTTTTAAGCCATCCCAGGTTGATTTGCTGGCCACAGTAGCGTTGTGCAAGAAACCTCGTGAGCCAGGATCTTCAAGCGCTTGTTCTTTGTAACTCTCATAGTCTTCGCCAAAGTGATTCAGGGTATGCAGAGCTGCATCAGTATGCTTGCCACTGAAATCACCAATAGCACTGGCGCTGTTGAAGAACATTTCAGCACCAGAAACTCCGCTATCATCAGCCATAATACGTGATCGCCACTGAGATCCAGCTTCACTGTTTAGTTCAGATTGATAGGTACTTGTGTCAGTAGCTACGGCCTGTTGGGCTTGCTGCTGATGCGCATTCAACTGTCCATCTATACCAGACAGATTGGTTTGGTAAGCCGATTGAGCTGCGTTGAACTGAGTTTGAACTGTTGCTGCATCCTCGTAGCCGCCCAATACACCCGATTCAACTTGGCTTTGAGCACCACCAAAAGTAGGTGCAGCTGATGACAAGCCTTCATTAGAGCGCGGTTGAATTGATCGTAAATCGGCTCCGGTAGCCATGGCCATAACAGTCATTGCTGCTTGATAATCATTGTCTCGTTCAGCGGGCGTTGAGGAGTTGCTATAGGTTAAAGACTCCATAGCTGCGGCCACATACGCCTGATTATCATCAGGTAGCAAGCGCTGATACATTGGAAGGTTTTCACGTAATCGGTTACCTGCTTCAACATGCTGGTTCATATAGCGACCTAAATAATCCATGACTTCAGGATTATCCGCTGCTAATCGAGTTAACGTCGAACCATCCGTGTTCCTTTGTCCTGATAGACTGTAGCTGGCCTGATCGAGCTCACTAAAGCGGTTTGATGCCGTGACAACGTCTTGTGCTGAACTCTGAAGAGACTGATAGTCTTGGTTAGACAAGGACATTTCAACGCCAGAACGTCTTGAATCTGAAAGGTCCTTAACCA
Organism: Neptuniibacter sp.; assembly: GCF_024231755.1. Classification (GTDB taxonomy): domain Bacteria; phylum Pseudomonadota; class Gammaproteobacteria; order Pseudomonadales; family Balneatricaceae; genus Neptuniibacter. Next base: position 3,770 of record NZ_JAAEQH010000112.1, on the reverse strand, counting down.
TTGCATCGCGATACTCTGCACGTCGTGAATCACTTGATGCCAAGCTTTGCATCTCCCCAGTGAGCGTATTTGCGGTCGTAGATCGAGAACTGCCCTCTGATGACTCAACTTGGCCACTAAAGTTACCACCTAAATCCAAGCCTGCTCGTACCCTTGATAGTTTTGGTACACGAGATGAGTCTGGCTTTTCGACTCCTGGCAAGTTGCCCTGTGGAGAATCATTGCCGCCAGTGCCAAGAAGCCTTCCAAGAAAACCCTTATCAGCAACTTCTTTCTCACCGGGATTCGTAATAGTTCCATCGCCACCGACCCTTAGGCCTCCCGATAACACGCCAGATACCAAGCCACGTACAGCGTCTTTTTTATCGTCTCCGAAACCATACCGTGTTTGCAGGTCATCCGTAACCTGATTAACAACGGCGCTAGATGCGGAGTTAGATGAGCCGATCTGACGTCCAACCGAAGACAGGTTGTCGTAACTTAGCTTTTCACCAAAAGTTCGACTCATGGTATTCCCAACCTGACGACTAAAGGCTTGGGTTGCCTGAGTCATGGATTCTTTTGCAGAGCCGACCATTGAACCCACTGCGTTTCCGACAGAGAAACTGCTTAGTAGGTTTGACGCGCCGGTCATAGCAGAACCCGTAAGGGCTGAATTTTGGAACATTGACTGTGATTGCATTACCGGAGCATTTTTCACGACATCTGGACTTGCCAGCTTTTCATCAATGGCATCACCGTTTTGAAGACGACCAGCCAAGTGGGTAGCGGTTATTGCTGAGCCATACACGAGCATGAGCGAAATCGCCGGAACACTCGACGCCAACATGCCGCCAGTAGCTATCCAGGTTTGCAGCACTGAATCCATCTGCATCATCCCGGCAAAAGATGGCACTTCTGTACCTGCAAAGGCATCAAGAGCCGACATTTTCCCTGCAACGGTTAAATGAATATACAGGTTAATGATGGCCATGACAGGCATCCAAAGTTGAATCCAAAGCAGGATTAACAAGTACTTCCCAGCCATTCGCATCCCGATTTGGCCAAGGGCTATCACAAAGGCCATCAAAGGGGTGATGGCGTAAATGAAACCCTCAAAAAACGTCATCATCGGACGAACGATACTTTGGAAAAGAGTCTGCTCCGCCGCCCATTGTGTATTGCGCTGTTCAATCGCTTGGTTAACCATAACGGCGGCGGTGAAAGCTTGATCATCCATATACTTGCCGGTCACGCTTTGCTCATAAATAGGCAAAAGCACTGACGCGGTCATGTACTCTTGGGTGTTAACCGAAGCCAAACCAAGGTTATTTAGTGCATTTCGGATCACGTCATCAGTGTCAGTGGCTGACGAAGTCCCCAATGAGGCTGACAGAACCTGTTTAAGCCTCGGAATGAAGGTTGATTCTGTCATGAGTTTCAGTTGGCTATAGGCATCGGTGCAGTCCAGATCGCTACTGCTACCACTGAGCATGATGCGCGTGCCATAAATGCGCGAATCAAACCTAATCGCAGTCATCGGGTTAGGATCACTCAGCACCTGATCGAGGTTCTTTTGGCCAATGTCGATACCAATCAAGGTGCACTCTTTAATGTAGTTAAACCACGATTGCTCGATATCCGAGCCGCCGACACGATTTGCATCACCCAACCCAGAGCGATCCATCACCTGTTTTCTCACTTTAATCAGTGACTGTAAACTGGATGCAAAGCCGTATTCCGTCATGGCGGGAGTTGAGAACGCCGTTTCAAACAATCGCGTGATTTGAAAGCCAACAGTTGAAATCGTACTACCTGCGGCAGCAACACCGATGGGCACATTATCAACCACTCGAACTTGCCCCGTGTACGCATCCTCAATGCTCACTCGGGTACTGGGTCCAAACATGGTTGCAAAGACTAACCATGAGACTAAAACGTGTTGAAAGTTAATGCCACGACCGCCTTGCATTAAGGCCTGAACAGAGACCATCAATACCCCAATGAGCAAGCCAATGCGAACCATTGAAGTAAAGTCGCCTGTACCAGTAATCATCGCGACAGCGTTCAAGACCTGCTCTAAAAATGCCGAATCCCCGATGGAATAGATCTCCCACATGACCTATTCCCCCAGTGCCGTAGATTTAACGGTGTAATAACGCTGTTTGCGAATGGTCTGAATCACCTGGTTAAAATGCGCCAGCAATTCTTGCTCTGAGCCGTATCTTCGCTGCAACGCAGCGTACTCCTCATTGATTTGGCGACGTGCACGTTCAAGGTCTTCCGTTAATAACTTCGCATAGGCATGATCTTCCACACCGGAGGTACTTCTAGCTGCATTGAGCATGTCTTCAACCAATGCTCGGGCCATCTCAACAGCAATAAATGGCGCAGCTCTTGAAGCAAACGACCTAGCAGCCCCTTCATTTAATGCAGAAAGTGTTCGAATCATGCCGCCAATGCTTGCAGGAGCCGAGGTCATAAAAGCTTTTTCAGTGGTGCTAGCTGCCCCTGTATTTCGAGCAAATTTAAAAATAATGCCGTTACTAGAACCTGTACCTAGAAGTAAATTTTCTACCTGGGTTGATAACCCAGTAAGAGTCACGTTAGTAATTGTCGGGTTCAGACAACCGTCTTGCGTCACTGTGTCACATCGGTACATAGCGACGTTACCGCCATGAATTAGATGCTCAATAGTCACTTTATTGCCATTCAGTCTGGTCAGTTTTGGGGCTTTACCTTGACCATCAGCCGCATTCGCTAAATCACCAACGATGATCGAGCCCGTCACGGACATAACCGCTTCAAGAAAACGGTCATCCCCCGATGCAAACCAGCTTGATGCCGAGTGACGTTTCAGTGCTCGCCAAACCAAGTTGCCTTTAATCGTTTTGTTCACATCAGATGCCGCGACACTTGAAGCATTCTCGTAAGGGTTCTTACCATTGGATTCACTCCAACTGGTAAAAATGTCTCCAGCCCCTTTAAGTGAGCTCAACATGCTGGCTTCTGTTTGCCCCTTTTTACCAAAAGCAGCCAAGGTATCGTTCACGACTCCCTGAGCCATTTGACAGGAATTGCCAAAATACTCGTTCAACTGCTGAATTTTCTTTTGCAGAGTCTCCATGTGCTGGGAACATTTCTCACACATAGCACTGAGCGCCAATTGGAATGCGTACCCTTTGGCATTTGCTGCTACAGAGCGAAGTAACTGAACAAACTGATCCGCGTTAACAAATGACAAACTTCCAGCGAACATATCAATGCCGCCACAACCGGCTTGGAATGACGGTGGCACCATAGAGACGAGGTTCTCATTCATGATCCTGTTACGAACAACAACGCTTCCGCCAGATATAACGCCACGCCGCTGACTCTCGAATACACCAGGCGCAGTGCTGTTGGTCATTGAACCAAACAACTGGTTCATCTCCTGTTGTAAGCTTGCTTGGCTCATAGACGAAAAACCAATCGCACAGGCGATTAGCGATACTTGGAATACTTTTTTCATCGTTATAACCCTCCTTGTGCACGCAGATAGCGAACAAGGAACTCAGGGCCCTGCAATATCTTCTCGTTAAGCTCTTGGGCTGACATCGCGAGTGACACGCCGGGTTGAACAGGTCTGGTGGCATAGTAAGTTTGATCGTCAATCCAACCGGCTTGATGAGCTGCAAGAATGATTCGATTATTGAGCTCATCAAGGCTCATTGCGCCTTGGCCAATAGGAGTAATGACATTAGGCGGATCAACTAAGAACACGGCAGGGACAGTCGTAACGGACAAGGATT
>NZ_JAAEQH010000111.1 GCF_024231755.1 Neptuniibacter sp. | reverse complement strand
CGTCTTCACGCCGTTTCGATTGATCAGGATGTTCGTACCGATAGTCGTTCCCTGAACCAGTGCTGATGATTGTCCTAACAGACCTTCCAGTGAAAGGCCGAGCTTTTCAGCTGCATTCGTTACTGCATTCAGAACGCCTGTCCCTAACTCACCGGGAGTTGTCTCTGCTTTCCCGATGGCGGTATTTCCGTCCTTATCAATTACGAGGACATCAGTGAAACTTCCACCAGTATCAACTCCTACAACATACTGCGTTCCATTATTCATACTACGGTTCCTCCTAGTTAGAATGTTTTACCTGTGAACAGGTTGGTACATTCCTTCATACATCCCGCTCCGCCGTCACCTAACGCGCAGCCATCATCTAGAGAAACAAGACCACTTTGGCAATCCAGTCAGGCTCCTCCGATTGAACACCAAGGTTGCGAGTGCCAGCTGGCAGATATTTTTGTACTCGCGTCGCGACGTAATATATCATATATCAAGCTAGGGTCATGACAACTTATGTAGATATGGTAATACTTTTAGCATATGGCGCACAAAATGTCAATACATAAAGTATAACAATGGCCTAGATGGAAAGAAGAATCACTTGCAAGCCTAAATAATGGAAATACATTGAATTGTGGGATGCCCCCGGTCTCAGTGGTGTCATGCCTTCATCTCGAGAACCTCAATTGATGGCCTAGTTTGTATGAGGAATATGACTCAACTCGATACATGTACAAACACCTAAGAATCCTTCGTGCGTTGCCATATTTGTACTGGAAGTTACTGCCTTGAGTACGCTTATTGTTGCCGTATTAACACGTACAACCGATAAACAATTGCCAATATAGTGCAATATGTGTCTAATGTATTGACTTAGTAGCGCTAACATGGTAAAGTAGCTTACCAAAATGTAATAATCGCATTGATGTTCGCATCTCATATCTATCATTTGCCAACATATACCAATATAAGGATTAGGTCGGATTGTTTGTCTTGAGAGTAGATAGTAAGGAGATGCAAGGTGAAACAATATGCTGAAATCTGATAAAGGAGGTGCTGATTGGATTGATTTGGAACGTGTGGCTGTAAGTGCTGCATATGAAGCAAAATGATGAGAGGTACTGTCTCTCACAAAGGAATTGTAAAACAGGAGGTATGGCTATGAGAATCGCAAGCAAAGTAGGTATGTTTGTTCTGATAGTGGTTTTGCTAGCATCATTGTTGATAGTTGCATGTGATGACGATGATGATACGCCAACACCAACCGCTGCGCCAACACCAACCGCTGCGCCAACACCAACCGCTGCACCATCACCAACCGCTGCACCGACACCAACTCCGACGGAACCGGTAGAGGATGTGACCATCACCATCGGTAACTTGTCCGACGTGACCGGTCCGGCAGCCAATGCAGTAGGCATCACCGACACCTGTATGAAAGATCTGATCAAGTACTTCAATGAAGAAAACCTGATCCCAGGGGTGGAATTGAAAATGCAAATCTACGATGGAAGGCTTGATCCCAGCATGGCCTTGGGAGGCTATGAGTGGTTATTGCAGAAAGACTCTGATTTCCTAATCACAGTATTAGGCCTGATGTACATCCCGATCCTGGAGTCACGTCTGGCGGATGATGAGATGGTTCTGTTCTCACTATCACCACCGCAGGGAATCCTTGAGTCTCCTCCGGCATGGTCGTTTGTCATGAATGGTCCTTACGAGGCAATTGCCAGTAGTCAGCTTAAATGGGTTGCCGAACACGATTGGGATTACCAAGCCAATGGACCAGCCAAGGTAGGAAGTGCGGGCTGGATTGGCGTAGGCACGACCTCAATGGCCGAAGCCCTGGAGGCGTATTGCACGGAACACCCGGATCAGTTCGAGTGGGTGGGTGCTTTTCTCAACGAGTACTCTCCAACATGGGGCCCGGAGGTAGAGGGTCTCAGAGATTGCGACTACGTCGTCCCTCCCATGACGGGCTTCGCGATCCCATCATTTGTCAAAGAGTATAGACAGGCAGGCGGCGAAGCTAAGTTCCTCGGCAATGATGCTCATACTGCTGAAATGAGTCTAGTAGTCCAAGGCGCTGGATGGGACCGAATTGACGGAACTCTGGTTCTGGCCTTTAACCCGTGGTGGACTGAGATCGGCGAAGAAATGGTCGACCTGACGCACGAACTGGCGAATAGGTATCACGGATCCATCGAGGTGATTCTCGAAGGTGGGGCAGCTTACACGCAGGTAGTTCCGCAGTACTACGGGGTGCTCAGCATCATAGCCGAAACCGTGAAGCGAGTAGGTCCAGAAGGTCTGACCGGAAGGGCAATAAGGGAGACCGCCGAGTCCTTTTCCATGAGTTATGGCAGCGTGCCGGCATGGAATTTCACCGAGACCAAGCGGATGGCATGGAACGCTTTCAAAATGTACGAACTGAGTGCATCTGAGGAAAACCTGGTGGAAAAGGATCCTAACTGGTATCCACTCTCGTATGGACCATAAGAATTGAACATCAGAACTGAATAAAAAAAACAAAGGTCACTCAATAAAACATATGCACCCTTTCAAATTTATTCCTACGAAGGGTGCACGAAAGGGTTAAATACTGTGTTGTGTGGGCATAGGGGAATGCCGTTCCACATGCATTTAGATGTCTGTGTGTTGCACTTCACCGGGGGGATGTTTAAGTGAGTAAGCTTGATAGGAAGATAGCGATCGTTACCGGAGCTGGACAGGGCATTGGCAAAGGGATCGCATTGGCACTGGCCAAGGAAGGTGCGGACGTGGTGGTTGCTGGAAGGACTGTTAAGAAGTGCGTTACGACTTCGAATGAGATCAAAACTTACGGTGCTCGAGCATTACCAATAGTGTGCGACGTAGGTCAGAGACGACAAGTGGAAGCTTTGGTGGCCGCAACGGTCGAGGAATTCGGAACTGTGGATATTCTCGTCAACAATGCCCAGGCTACAAAACCCCAGGTGACATTCGAAGAGACGACCGATGAAGATATGACTCTAGCAATCCAATCAGGCTTGATGGGAACGTTCCATTGTATGCAGATATGCTTGCCTTACCTCAAGAATCGGGGGGGGAAGATCATCAATGTAGCCTCCGCTGCGGGAACGGAAGGGCGAGCTGGATTCGCATCGTATGCTGCTGCGAAAGAGGGCATCCGGGCCCTGACACGGGTAGCTGCCCATGAGTGGGGGAAGTACCATATCAACGTAAATGTTATCTGCCCGCTTGCCAATTCACCAAGTTTTCAGCAATGGGCCACAGCATTTCCAGATGAGTTCCAAGGCTTCTTGGCTGAAGTGCCGATGGGCTATTTAGGAGAGTGCGAGAAAGACATCGGGCGAGTAGTGGCGTTTCTGGCAAGCTCAGACTCGGACTATATAACTGGTCACACAATCATGGTAGACGGGGGAGAGTCGGTCCTGCGTTAAACTGGTTAAGTGGAAGACATTGTCAATCTCGTTACTTGATAGGGGGGTCTGTACAGACATCATCAACCAGACAAAATGAGGAGTTGCTCATGGTGAAAAAGCTGGATGACAAAGTAGCTCTGATAACCGGGGCTGGTTCGGGAATTGGCCGGGCTTCATCCGTCCTTTTGGCTAGAGAAGGAGCCAGGGTCGGTGTAGTTGATAATGTTATAGAAGGAGCAGAAGAAACAGTCAGGCTAATAAAAAATACCGAAGGCGAAGCTATTGCGATCAAAGCCGATGTCTCTGTTGTGGCTGATGTTGAAAATATGATTAATACGGTGGTCGATGCTTATGGTCGATTGGATATACTTTTTAACAACGCCGGTATTAGCGCGGTGAATCGAGCCTTCACTGCGGAACTATCCGTTGAGGACTGGGACACAGTGATAAATATTAACCTCAGAGGCGTTTTCCTTGGCTGTAAATTTGCCATACCCCACTTGCTGAAAAATGGTAGAGGATCAATTATCAGCACCTCATCCGTTAACGGGCTGAGAGCAGCTACAACAATCGCCCCGTATTGTGCGTCGAAAGCGGCAGTTATCAATCTCATGCGGACGGTTGCTGCGGAATATGGCCAGCAGGGCATCCGTGCCAATGCAATTTGCCCGGGTGTTATCGAAACGGGTATGACTACGGACTTCGTACCGTTCTTTGATTTCAATTTCATCGGTCAAGGTCGGGCAGGACAGCCCGAAGAGATCGCGCAGACCGTTCTCTTCCTGGCCTCTGATGATTCTAGCTACTTGACGGGGGCAGCGATCCCTGTAGATGGGGGATGGTCAGCCGAGTTCAAAATTCCAATGAATCTGCCCGAGGGATTCTGATCATGGCAACGGACAGCATTTCGCAAGTGTTTGACCTCAGTGGCAAAGGAGCCGTTGTAACCGGTGGTGGTTCCGGTATTGGGAAAGCCATATCGACACGCCTGGCTGAAGCCGGCGCTGGTGTGGTTATAGCCGATATCAATGAAGAAGTGGCACGCGAAACAGTAAAAGAGATCACTGCCGCTGGTGGAAAAGCTCAGGCAATCAGGGCTGATGTTCTAAGCACCGAAGACGCAAAGCAGGCGGTGGAGTCCACGGCGTCATCCTTTGGCAGCGTTGACATTCTGGTCAACAATGCGGCGATATATCCGGCTGCATCGGTTCTCGAGATGAGCGAAGAAGCGTGGGACAAAGTTCTCAACACCAACTTGAAAGGACTGTTCTTTTTTTCTCAGGTCGCCGCCCAGCAAATGGTCTCCGAAGATCATGGAGGAAAGATCATCAACATTGCCTCAATCGAGGCTGTGCATCCCACCATAGGCCATTCCCACTATGATGCATCGAAAGGCGGTGTGTTGATGGTCACCAAAGCTCTGGCCTTGGAGCTGGCGCCCCATAAGATTCTGGTGAATGCCATTGCTCCGGGCGTCATCTGGACGCCGGGACTTGAAACGCTCTTACCTCTGTTCTGTGAACCCGCAGGGTTGACCTTGGAGCTACTCATGGAGATGACCGTGTACCCACGAATTCCCTTGGGGCGGGTGGGCGAATCCGATGACATAGCCAAGGTGGCTCTCTTTTTGGCCAGCGGTTTTTCGGACTACATGACGGGAGAGACGCTGGTGGTTGACGGGGGCTATTTGCTTTCGTAGGTGAGGATTTACGTTTTTTCGCTCCTTTGGAGAGGAGCGGCGTGGTAATCTCAGATTGTTTTCAATTTTGATCGTGAGAACCTATCGGATATGAGGTGGAGGTTAAGATTCGATGAGTATCCAAGAAATAGCTCAGGCCGTTGAAGAACTGAAAAGAGACCAGGCTCTTTCCTTGGTGGAACAGGCGCTCAACGATGGGACGGATCCGGCTGGAATCGTTCAGAACGGCATTGTCGGTGGATTGGAAGGGATAGGCAAGCGGTTTGAGGCCGAGGAGTATTTCCTGGCCGAGCTGATGATGGGGGGGAAGATCAGCCAGGCCTGTATCGACCTGGTCACTCCGCATCTTCCCGATTCGGCGGGAGCGAAGGCAGGCGTGGTGGTGATCGGGGCCGTGGAGGGAGACCTTCATGACATCGGCTATGGTCTTGTGGCTACCCAGCTGGAATTGAACGGGTTTGAAGTCCACAAGATCGGTGTCAACATTCCGGCAATGACGTTCATTGATAAGGCGAAAGAGAAGAATGCCGATATCATCGGACTCTCCGCCTTTCTGGTGACCACCATCCCGAACTGCAACGAACTGATTGACTATCTGCGAGACATGGGTTTGAAGGACAAGTACAAAGTGATCATTGGGGGCACCGAGACCAGTCAGGATAAGGCCGATGCCATGGGAGCCGATGGCTGGGCCAAAAATGCCGTGGGCGCGGTGGATCTTTGCAAGCGTCTGATGGCAAGCAAGAAGTAGTTATTTTGTGTAGAGATTAGGAGCTGATTAATGATTCCGATTATAGAGTTTCAAGAACGCGCACTGCGCGGGCCGGTAATGAAGGTCGACGAGTTCGATATGGAATTCGCCATGAAAGTCCGTGAGCTGGTGGCCAAATATGATATCAAGTACAATCCCGAAGAATTCATCGTCGATGATGCCACGGCTGATGCGGTGTACCAAGCTGGTGTAGAATTGCTGGCAGACATAGGGCTGTTGCATTTGGATACTGAGCGGGTAATCAATTACACAAAAGAAGAGATCGAGGCCTATGTACAGGAATGGCGCGAAAATCCGGCCAAGGTTGTCTTGGGCAAGGGCAAAGACGAGATTACCATCCAGTATCGAACCAGCACAGACATTAACCCCCCGGTTCTCTATAGCGGGCCTTCTGGCGTAGCCCAGGAGGAATGGTTCGCGGCATACGCCCAGTCATTTGCTCAGGAGCCAACAGTGAGCGCATTGGGAATTGTTGCCGGGCTCGATAAACTGGGAGAAATCAGACCTAAGGCTGGCACTCTAAGCGAGATCTACGTGGGACACTGGGAACAGGCTCAACTCAAGGAAATGCTCCGAAAGGTAGATAGGCCGGATATGCATTGCGGTTTGCTGGCCACAGTGAGCACTGCGGCTGGAATCATGGCCATGGTTGGCGATTTCCGTGGTCCGAAGAATACCCATATCGGAGTTCACGTCATCCCTGAACAGAAACTCAATTGGAACCAACTGGTGATGGCTCAGTTCTGTCAGGATCAGGGCATTGTACCCTGGCAGAGTTCCATGTCTCTGATAGGCGGCCTTTGCCGCAATGCTGCCGATGCGGCGGTGGGTATGATTGCCAACCTGCTGGGACAACTGTCGTATGCTCACGGACCGCTGTGCAGCATCTTCACCAATCATATGGATGGCAAGTTCGGAACCCCGCAGACGATCTGGGCCACTAGCGCGGCCATGCGCGCAGCCGAACGCAATATCAAGATAGCCATCGGAGGCTGCGCGCGCGGAAGAGGCACTCGACCCGTTACGGGATTACTGCAGTCAACGGCACAGGCCATTGCCAACACGGCGAGTGGGCTGGAGTATCTGTGGATCGGTGGATTTACCGGATTGGAGGCCAGATATCTCGGTGAGGCTATGGATGCAGTGGCTGGCATGCCAAGAAACAAGGCGAGTGCGTTGGTCAGCACGATCATGGCTCAAGTAGAGACAAAATTTGGTGATGAAGTCAAAGTCAAATCCTCATATTTCGCTGAATTATACGATGTAGAGACAGTTCAACCGAAGACGGAGTACGCGGATGCCCTGAAGCGAGCCAAAGAAGAATTGGCCCGTCTGGGTGTTCCATACCCGTAAAGTCGTCGATCATGATGCGTTATGTTTACTTGGGTAGGTAAACAATACGGAGGGATCTATGGGAAACAACACCTTGAAGGACATCGAGGAGATAAAGAAGCTCAAAGCAAAATACTTTCGCTTAATGGATAGAAAGCTCTGGAAGGAGTGGGGAGAATTGTTTACTGAGGATGTGGTTGCAGTTTATCATGGACCGCATCCGGAAATCAGATATGAGGGACGATTGGATATGGTCAGACAGGTCAGTACTGCCATTGGGGATGCAGTGACCGTGCACCATGGTCATATGCCTGACATTGAACTGACAAGCTCTACAACCGCTACCGGAACATGGGCCATGTTTGACTACGTCAGAAAACGCGAATCCTGCTTGAAGGGTTATGGGTACTATGAAGAGGATTATTTTAAGGAAAATGGGAAATGGAAGATCAAACGCCTCCTTTTAACTCGACTTCACGTAGACTTCGTTCCCATTAGTGCAGGCACCTAACAGTTTTACTCGCGTTCTTCTAGATTCTGACTTGCAGCTTGTGAATTAGGAAGACAATTATATGTTCGGGAGATTAACAGGGAGTAGAGGCGATCAGTTTGAGGAAAGCTTCATTATATATCATCGCAGGAAGTACCAATCCAAATGGCCGATGACGCTTACAAGAGATTTGGTTTGAATCCTCTGCTTGGGGAATCTCACCGTTTTACTCCGTGTTTTGCTGGTCGCTGGATTTCGTCACAATTCAGTTGCCCAGCAAAGCAACCACCCTCTGAGAGGGAGCCGGGGACTTTGAGCCATGTGTGATACTGGATGAAATGCACATTCTCTATATGAAATAGTCCCATTAGGTAGCTAAAGACCAAGGAGAAATGAAATGACTGGAAAACCAGAAATATGGGATCTTGAAGTTGACTTCATAGCCGTAGGCTCAGGCATTGGTGGACTCTCTGGTGCCATCGTTGCACACGATAAGGGGTTAAAGACAGTCGTGCTGGAGAAAGGTGGTATGCTGGGAGGCACTACAGCCCTTTCCGGCGGCGAAATCTGGGTGCCCAACAACTACATTATGAAATCGCAGGGCACGAAGGATTCCAGAGAAGATGCCAGAGCATATCTCGATTTCATGGCAGGTGGATACGCGGATCCAGAGCTTGCCAAGTTCTATCTGGATGTCTCTCCTATCGCTTGCCGATATTTTGGTGAAAAAGCAGGTATCCGGTGGAAGACCATCAAAGAATTTCCGGATTACTACTATCCGTTTGCGCCTGGGGCTGCTCCACAAGGCCGCTTTCTCGAAGTTGAGCCTTTCAAGGGTTCAGACCTAGGCGATTGGGCCCCAAAAACTCGATTAACTCCGCACATGCCCGGGGGTATCACCACAGATGAGATGTTCTCCTGGGGCGGTGTCACCGCAATGGCTGATTGGGACTGGGAACTGATCGGTCAACGAATGGTGGAGGACTACCGGACTTTTGGGCCAGGCCTGATGGCTTATTTCGTCAAAGCGGCCCTCGTGGACCGGCAGATTCACGCATATATCGATACACCGGTGAGAGAGTTAGTAACTGAGAATGGAGCAGTTATCGGCGTACGTGCGGAACGGGAAGGCATGGATTTCTTCATCCGGGCAGCCAAGGGAGTACTATTAGCTATTGGGGGCTATGACTGGAACGTGGAGATGGCGAGAACTTTCGAACACATGCCAGAATATCAGTCAGCCGCCGTACCCCAGGTACAAGGTGACAATATAATCATGTGCGGTGAAATTGGTGCAGCCATCGCCTCACTGCCTCCTCAGAGCCTGTCCCTTCAGCTTGGTGTTAATATCCCCAGTGAGGAAGCAGAAGGCAAGCCCCTCTGGAGACTATCTGGAAATGCAGGGAATCCACATATGATCATGGTGAATCGATATGGGCGGCGTTTTTGCGATGAATCATTCTATCCAGATTATGCGCCGAAACCTCATAATTGGGATGGTTGTAGAAAGGAACACCCAAACTTTCCACCTTATTTAATCTTCGATCAGAATCATCGTGATAAGTATCCGTTCCTTACCTACACACCCGAACGACCGATCCCAGAGGAATTGGCATCACAGGCCAACACTCTGCCCGAGCTTGCTGACAAGTTGGGGATTGATGCGGATGCTCTGGAGGAAGAGGTCACCCGGTACAACGAATTCTGCAAGGACGGCGTCGACAAAGATTTCGGTAGGGGGCAATATCCGTGGGCCAACTTTATGACAGGAGACCTAAGGCACAAACCGAATCCGAATATGGGACCTATCAACCGGCCACCGTTCTACGGTGTTCGCTTCACCATGGTCTCGGTGGGGATCTGTGCGGCAGGCTTGAAAACCAATACCAATGCTCAAGTGATGCACCTTCGTGGGCATCCGATCCCGGGTCTGTATGCCGCCGGGAACTCATCGGCCCTGATGGACACTGGAGCCGGTTATCAGAGCGGCATCGCCTGTACCAGAGGGATGCTTTGGGGCTATATCGCAGCACTGCATGCAGCAGGTGCCTCTATACCCTAAATCTCTATTGAGATCTACGGACGATGGTTATCTTTCCTTGATTATCTACTTGGAGGAAAAAACATGGCAACAAAACCAGAGAAGTGGGACCTGGAAACCGATGTCCTTGTGGTGGGTTCCGGAGGATCAGGGCTGACGGCTGCTATGGTAGCTCACGATATGGGTTCACGCGTGACATTGATCGAGAAGACGGATAAGATCGGTGGAGCAACAGCCCTCTCCGGTGGTTTTCCGTGGATCCCCAATAACCATTTAGAGAAAGAACTAGGCATCCCCGATTCTCGTGAAGAGGCCCTCACTTACATGACGTTTATTACGCAAAGACGAGTGGACGATGAACTGGTCGAAGTGCTAATTGACAAGGGTCCAGAAATGCTTAAGTACATCGAAGACAAGGTGGGATTGAGATTCTCTGTCTCGAGCATGCCCGATTACCATGCTGAGAAAATCGGCGGGAAAGTGAAGGGTCGCAGTCTTGGACCTCCGGCATTTGACACGAACCTGCTGGGTGAGAAGTGGAAAGACAAGATACGTCCGGCTCCGATCACGATGATACCCATATCCTGGGCAGAGTTCGAGGCCTCTGATGCAATGGCCAATCCCAAGAACCTCGACTTCAAGAAGATGGCCGAGAACATGACGAAAGGGATCGTCGGTATGGGGATGGCCACGGTCGGTTACTTGCTCAAGGGATGCCTGGATCGCGATATCGAACTATTGCTCAAAAGCCGTGCACGGGAGCTGGTTCTTGAGGACGGTCGTGTTATCGGTCTCAAAGCTGAGAAAGATGGGCAAGGTTTTTGCATCCGCGCCAGCCAAGGTGTCATCCTAGCATCCGGGGGATTCGAGTGGAACGAGGAACTCAAGAACGCTTTCATTCCAGGTCCTGACCTCCAAGCCTTGAGCCATCCCGCGAACGAAGGAGACGGCCATAGAATGGCAATGGCAGTGGGCGCAGAACTGGGGAACATGAGCGAGTTTTGGGGACAGCCAGCGGCGATACGACCGGGAGAGGAATATGAAGGTCGACAGCTTGTCCGTATTACTATGGGCGAGCGATCGCTTCCCCACGCGATCATGGTTAACCGCAATGGGCGTCGTTTCGTTGACGAAGCTCACAATTACAGCGATATCGCGAAGACGTTTTGCGCCGTCGATCCAGTAGCCCATGATCACTGCAATTTCCCGGCCTGGGTGATATTCGATCAGCAATTCCGAGAACGATATGGGGTGTTGACCGTTTTTCCCGATGCGCCTGACCCCGACTGGCTAATTAAAGCAGAAACACTGGAGGATCTCGCTGGGAAAGCCAAGATCGATGCCAAGGGACTCAAAGCGACTGTTGAGCGATTCAATGGTTTTGCCCGAGAGGGGGTCGATCCTGATTTCCATCGCGGTGCCAGTGCCTATGACAAATGGGGTGGTGACGCTAACCATAAACCAAATCCGTCTCTGGGCACGATTGAGAATCCGCCCTTCTATGCCATGTCTATCGTGTTGGGAACACTAGGCACCAAAGGTGGTCCTAGGACTGACGTCAACGGCCAGGTGCGGCATATCATGGGAGGCATTATCCAGGGCTTATACGCGGCTGGCAATGTCATGGCGAGCACTAGCGGTCCCGGCTATGGTGGAGCTGGAAATACCATAGGAGCGGGGATGACCTGGGGGTACATTGCTGCCAAGCATGCTGCTCTGCGGATTAAGAAATAGTAATCTGCGAATGATATGGTCTAACTGCGGACGAATGTAGCAGGGGAATGATCACGCTTGGGACCGGACATCTTTTTGCGAGATATCGATTCATCGTGATCGTTAGGCCCCGTTGACTTGTTAAGAAGTGAGTATGTGTATTTCTGGACATCCATTAAGACCATGATCTCTGTATTGGTGATGTCAGAAAGTGCCCCAAGGTTATGCCTGAGAAATGTAGACAACTCCTCCGTATCACGGGCTAGCACCATCAGCATCAGATCAAATCGCCCAGCCGTGACTGTTATGGAATGGACGTTCGGATACAGCTTCAGAGCGTCTGCGACGGAATCTATCCCACTTGGAGGAACATTGACTCCGATGAGCGCCCTCAACTGATATCCCAGTGCTGGAGGAGATGCAAGAGCCACGATCCTTATGCATCTATTCTTCTGAAGTCGCTGCAGCTTGGCTCGAATCGTGGGCCTACTGGATTTGAGTTTCGTGGCAAGATCTGAAATTGGCAGCGTCCCATCACGCTCAAGGGCTGCCATCAGTTCCAGGTCGAGACTATCCAGTTCTGGGTATGAATGATGCGCCATGATTGGTACCTCGTTGCGATAGGAAGGACTGTCGTTGAGCTCTAAATATGCAAAAGATTCCTTCTTGATCCCCAGTATCAACATTGTCTCAGTTTTCTTGATGCCCCACATTTTGCCCAGTTCTTGAATTGCAAAAGCGGACATCTCTCTTGTATTGTGAAACAGACCCCAGACAAGTATGTCATTGCGGCCAGCTATGATTGCGACCATATGAGTCAAATCATATGATGCGAGTCTCTTGGCAACATCGGCTACAGTGCCTGGTTCAACATCGATTCCGATAAATGCCTGTGTCTCGTATCCCAGAGATAGTGGTGCCGTAATGCCCACGATTTTGATAACGTGATTATCAAAGAGCCTTTGCAGCTTCTTCGACACTGTTGGCCTACTCGCCCCGATCTTTCCAGCAATATCAGAGGCAGATTGTCTTCCGTTGGATTCTAACTCTCTTATTATCTTCAAATCTGTTTCATCAAGCTCAGGCCGTAAGAGTTGATTCATAAGTCCTCTCCCTTCCAAAATAGCTCACTGAGTTGCCGAATGGTGTTAATCCCAGTGGGAATTTACTTACCGACCACAGTCTATCTGTGCGTGGATTCAGCGGGTACTTATCATCGACGGTCTCTACATGGAGTTCTTGCCACATTATACCAAAAAGACAATATTATATTACCATATTGTAAAATATTAAGTCAAATACACTTGCTACTTCAGTTCTCGCCTATCGCGCAAGACACCAAAAAATTAGCTGGATGGACCGGCGTATGCGGATTGTCAAGCATGACTAATGCCATCATGAACAAAGAGCAACTGCAGATCACGAGAAATGGGAAGAAGGTTTTTGACGTACCACCACAATGCGTGTCATAATTACTACACGTTTCCAATATAAACAGCAAACCGTGTAATACTTTTCCATTATAACATTATACAGGTCATAGTGGTTGACAATTCACTCTAATTATGTTATAAATATTGCCAGTACACAACAAAGCACACAGTATTTCTCGCGCCGTTTGGCTTGACGGTTGGTGGCATTGATGCAAAACGGGTCTAAATGTTGTTTCAGGTCGAGTTAAGGATCACAAGAATGTACTAGCAAAAGGAGGATAAAATGGCCGAGTTGACCGATTATAGTGGCGATTTAATGGAGGGGGAGTTTTCGCCTGAAATGGTGCTGGAGAATTTCTCAAAAGAAACCCTTATTAAGCTCGTACGCTACATATCCAAGCTGTATGTCAGGCTTGGGGGCGATCATGAAAACGCCGTGGAGAGAAGATGGGGGGCAGAGGCGGCCCACGAGGTCGGTGACGAAGCCTGGATGTATCACCGGTCGATCTTGAGAAAGTGGCTTCAGGAGGTCTTCGATTATCAGCACGGCAGTGACGTAGAAATCTACATGAAATATCATCAGATAAACCCAGCTGGCGGATTGCTATATCCGACAAAATGGGAGATGATCAGCCCCACTCATGCTATTTACACAATCCTAGCCTGCGACACACTCGAGTATTGGGAAAGAATCAAAGATGATACCAACATTTGCCGAATGTGCTTGGACGGTGGATATGAATGGAAATTCTTCCAAGCTGAAGCACAAGCGGTTAATCCAAAGATGAAAGTAACAATGCTGAAGTCACCGCCTCGCCAGAGTGAGGATGAAATTGCCTGTCAGTGGGAGTTTAAGATCGAAGAGTAGTAGGTAGTGCATCCATCTAAGATCAAGATGCAACGGGAAACGGTGTACAATCGATAACCATTGACCTTACTGTAAAAACGAGGCTGCTACTCACTGAATGCGAGAAAAGAGACCTTTCTACCAGTTCTCATGATACTATGAGATTCAAGTCAGAACGCCGATAGAATGACTGGAGACACGAAATGACAGATTTGGTGGACTATAGCGGCCCGATTCTGGAAGGTGAGTTGACACCTCAAGAATCCATGATGAGGTTTTCCAAGGAAACCTTAGCCGATGTGCTGCATGATTTATGCAAGCTGTACGTCAGGCTGAGTGGTGACTATGAGAATTGCATCGCAAGGAGATGGGGGTGGGACGAGGTCCATCCGATCACACTAGAGGCGTGGCAAGCCCATGACCCGTTGGCGTACCGCTGGCTTTTTCGTAAGAGGTTTAGGTTGCATGAAAGCGAAAGCGATGTCGAAGCTTTTCTGAAATGGCAGCAGATTCACCCTGCTGTTGGGGGGCTTTACCCAACCAAAGTGGAAATGAAAGGCCATAATTACGGTGTATTTACGATCATCAAATGTCGCTCGCTAGAGTACTGGGAACGTATCGGCGATAACAATAAGATCAAGGTGATTTGCTCAGAATGTGGCACTGACTGGGCATCGTGGCAATATGCGGCAGAGATGATCAATCCGAATATGAAAGTGACGGCGCTGAAAGTACCTCCACGGAGGACCGAAGAGGACATTGCATGTCAGTGGGAGGTCAGTCTAGAACACTAGAAATCAACGGACTTGTGATTGGTTTTAGCGATAATTGGGGGAGGACTATGAGATTAGATAACAAAGTTGCTATAGTGACTGGCGCAGCATCAGGAATCGGCCGTGCGACGGCTCTGGCCATGGCTCGTGAAGGGGCTCGAGTAGTCGTTGCAGACATCAATCTCGAGGGTGCCGTCTTAGTTACAGATGAGATCATTGCCTTGGGTCGGGAAGCATGCGCCATCAAGGCTGACATTGGGCAACGGGAGCAAGTGAATGCAATGGTCGCAAAAACCGTCGAACAATACCAGAGGATAGATATCTTGGTAAATAATGCGGCATACATCGCGTTCTACTGGGACACGCATTTTCACGAGATGGACGAGGAGGAATGGGATCGTCACATCAACATAACGTTTAGAGGAACGCTATATTGCTGTAAAGCAGTTATTCCACACATGATAGCTCAGCGGTCAGGGCGGATTATAAACGTCACTTCGGATGCCGCCCGATTGATCCAGCCGAAGGGCCAAGCCATGTATGCAGCATGCAAAGCAGCCATTGCAGGCATCTCAAGATGCCTCGCTGGGGAACTTGCCCGTTACGGCATACTGGTCAATTGCGTTGCCCCGGGGACAACTGAGACACCAGGATTTTTAGCCCAGCCCTCTGAGATCATCGAGAAGGTGAGGCAGTTGAGCCTCTTGAAGAAGGTGGGAGAGCCTGACGATATAGCCAATTTAGTGCTTTTCTTTGCGTCCGAGGAAGCCAAGTACATAACCGGTCAACACTGGAGCGTGGACGGCGGAGCCTCGTCGTTCTAAACCAGAGAGGATTGAAATGGGAATGCATGTGAAAATTTCTCACCATCACCTCTCTGCAACATGTCCGGTAGAGACGATTCATCACTGTTGGGCGCATTTTATATGCTAGCCACAAAAATGGAGGTGTTTTGGAGCAGTCATTGAACAAGTTTGGGTGGAGGTGGATATGGGATCCCCGTTTTGGAGCAGCCGTTCTTTTAACGGGATATCGAGAGGAAATAGTATAGCACAAAAAAAGATTATAGTCGGGGAGAGAGGATTTGAACCTTCCTCCATCCGCGTAGTAACCTCGGTGCGCTAATCTCTTTGGATGACGTCTAACTGTTCATTCAATCGTT
>NZ_JAAEQH010000110.1 GCF_024231755.1 Neptuniibacter sp. | reverse complement strand
TTGGCGGCAAACTGTTTTGTTTCAGCCTGGTCGGGTAGCTCAGTAGCTACAGGGTAAGTGAGTTCAAACCAGAATGTGGTGCCTTTCCCTTCTTCACTCTGGCAGACGATCTGTCCTCCAAGGTGTTCGATAATCTGTTTAGTGATTGCTAAGCCAAGACCCGTTCCACCATAGCGACGCGTGATAGAACTGTCTGCCTGAGTAAAGTGTTGGAAGATCTTGTCTTGTGCCGATTCTGCTATCCCGATACCGGTATCTTCGATACTGAAGCGCAGCGTTATTCCCTGAGAGTCAGTTTTGATTTTCTCTGCACAGAGTCGAATGTACCCTTCGTGGGTAAATTTGAGTGCGTTGGAGAATAGGTTGATCAGGATCTGGTTGAGGACCTGTTTATCACCCATCACGTTTGGCAGAGATCGGTCGATAGCGGGAACAATCTGCAGTGACTTTTCCTGCGCTACAGGCAGGAACAGGTTGTAGATCTCATCCAGAACCTCCTGTATCAGGAACGGTTTCTGCTCCTGTGCTAACTGACCAGACTCGATTTTTGAGTAGTCGAGAATATTGTTCAGTATCGATAGCAGGGACTGACCTGCGCTGTAGATGGTATCTATCTGCTCTTGCTGTTCCTGAGTCAGTTCACCTTTTTGCAGCAGTTGAGCCATGCCTAGAATACCATTCATTGGGGTACGGATCTCATGGCTCATGGTAGCCAGGAACAGGGACTTAGCTTCATTCTCTGCTTCTGCCTCATGCCGAGCCTGCTCAGCCACCTCTTTAGCTTTACGTTCACTGATATCGGTGAGCGAGCCCTCGTAATACTCTTTGTCACCGCCAGGTGTCAGAACCTTGCGTGCTGAGATAGAAACATAAACCGGGTTGCCGTTTTTCATGCGCCAGCGGGTTTCGAAATTCATCACCTGGTTTTCATTTTCCAGCTGGTCCAGGAACTGATAACGCTCCTCCTCATCATAGAAACACTGGCTGGCGATATCGGTTATCGCGGCATCAAACTCTTCACTGTTGTTGTAGCCAAGCAGGTCCGCTAATGCCGGGTTGGCTGATATAAAACGCCCATCCGGCGAGGCTCGGAAGATGCCTTCCACAGCGTTAAGGAAGAGGGATTTATAGTCGTACTCTGATTCTTCCAGACTCTGGTAGAGCTTGGCGTTTTCAATAGAGATCGCTGCCTGGGATGCAAGTACCTGAAGAGTTTCAAGACGGTTGCGGTCAAACACATCGCTACTTTGGTTGTTTTCCAGATAGAGAATCGCAGTCAGTTCCCCGTGGTACAGAATCGGCAGCGCCAGAAGTGATAGTGGCTGAGCCTTCTGTACATAATGATCCTGCTGGAACATCTCATGTTTGCTGGCGTTGCCCAATACCACGTTTTCTTTGGTGCGAGCCACGTAATGGATAATGCTGGTGGGCAATAGGTCTCGGGCCTGATTCAAAGGCATATCATCGTAGAAGCGAGTTTCCTCTTCCAGGGAGGCTTCAGCAGCGACAGCCAAAGTCTTGTGGTTAAGCAGTAGTACTGCTCTTTGTGCCCCAGCATTGATAATGGCTAACCTGATCAGGGTAGAGAGCAACGGTTCAAGCATGATTTCATCAGAAATAGCTTGAGAGGCCTGAATAACTGAAGCGATATCGTAAGCCTGACTCGGCAGTTGTTCTGTTGCCGGGCTATCAACTTCCTCGGTCGTTTCTGTTGGATGTGTCGAGAAGCGTAGGAAATTGTGTTCACGCTCAAGTTGCCGTTGTTTACTCAGAGCGCCCCAATCTGTGTAGGCTTTATATGCTTGAGAAATGTAATGCTGGAACAGCGGCTCTTTGTTCCATTTTTGATAGCAGTATGCTGTCAGCTCCAGGGATAGGGCATGATCCAACTGGAAGGAGTTTTGTTTAGCGCCCTCAATAGCCCGGTCATAATAATCGATAGCTGTACTGTATTTCTGCTCAAACGTGAGTAGCAAAGCCGTGACCAGATCTTTATGGTGCTGATGGTTTTCAGGCGAATGCTGGCAGAGAGGTTCTACAGATTTCAGATAGCGTTTAATTCTTTTTAAACGGTTTGATTGCTCCAAAATACTGGTCTGATCAAGCAGCAGTAGATTATTTAGAGCATCTAGATAACCGAGATAGGGACCCGTGTATGTGCCGCTAATATAGGGTGCATACTCAATAGCTTGCTGACAGAATGTTTCAGTCTGAACGTAATCACGGTGCAGGAAGGTTAGCAGTGCTTTGTAAAAGTAGTGCAGGCAGATTGCGGTTTTATGATTATGGGTCTGGTGCTCGGTCAGCATCTCCTGTTCAGAGTAGAACTGCCCATCAAGTCCGGTAGGAACTTCAGACTGCAAGAGCGATTCCACGGTCTGCTGGGTCATCAGTGTGTATTGCAATGATTGCTTCTGACCAAATTCGCGTAGTTGCAGGCAGTAATTTTTTATCCCACCTGCCAGTTGTTTCAGGTTTGGGTTAAGGCAGAAATCGTATTGGATAAATGCAGCCAGAGAATAAGCGCTCCATTCAATATCCCCACTTTCCTGAGCCTTAAGGTAGGACTCATACAGGCTGTCAGCACACGCTTTTAAAGGTTCTGCATAATGCCGAATATAAGCGTTATGCAGGTACATTGGTTTATGTTCAGTCTGTGGACTGAGTTTTTCACTGAGTTGAATCGATAGCTTACCTAAACGATAGCCTTGCTCGATATTCTGGTATTTACCGCACAGCACCCCACCGTAACCCGCAAATGCCATAGCAGATTCATGGCTAAGGCCATGTTTTAGAGTCAGTTCTACCTCTTTAGCCATCACCAGTGGACGTAGCCCTGAACTGGAAAATTTTACGACACCAAACATGTTAGCCAAAAGCGACATAGCAGCGACTTTGTCGTTCTGCTGCATTACAGGTAGCTGCAATATGCGGTTATCAGAGAAACGCTGCAGAAGAAAACGGGTTTTGATCAGGCTGATATTAATCGCGGTATTACTAGGCGTTCTGGGCAGAGGAATATGTAACTGTTCGAAGAGTTCCAGAGCAAGATTAAGTGCTTCATCAAAGCGGTTTTGTGCAACCAGTGCCTGAATACGTAGCTCATCAAGATGTACTCGGCTCTGCAACGATTCACAATGAAGCAAAGCTTGGTCGATTAGCTTATTCATGCCGTCAAAGTCGGCAAGAATATAAGCGGTTTCAGCTGCATGCCTATGAAGGTCATTCATGAGCTGAAAATCAGTTTGCCAGGTATCGAATTCTAGTAACTTCAAACCCTGCTGGAAGTAGCCAAAGGCCGACTCAAATGCAGCTGACTCGCGGGCACGCACGCCAGTTTCCAGATTCAACTGGGCTAGTTCTATACGTTCAGAGTCCGATTGAATCAGGTCTTGGGCCTGATTCAGGTGGTTGGTAATATCAAATTGCCTACGTCCCCGAGTCTCCTGCGGGAAACTTTGCTTAAGCACATGACCAATCTGGTAGTGAAGCTGGGGTAGATCTGATTGCTCAATCAGAGAGTATGCGGCTTGTTGTACCCGGTCGTGGATAAAGCGAAAACGTACATCACTTTCTGCAGGTGTTTGTAGGAACTGTTCGCCCGGCTGTAAGGGGAGCAGCAGTCCTTCGTTGAGTGCCAACCACAGACTTGATGCGGTTTGTTCTGTAGTGAGATGGCAGGTGGTAGCCAACACTTGTAGTGAGAATGGGTTACCTATACATGCTGCTGTTCTTAACAGAGTCTGAGTCTTCTGCGGGAAGCGCTGCAGCTTATCCACCATAAACTCAATAACGTTATCTGTGATCTGGCAGGTCTGTATTTTTTGCTCATCCCAGCACCATTGATTGTCCCGAAAATAGATCAGCTCCTGTTCGTACAGATCAAGTAGGAACTGGTTCAGAAAGAAAGGGTTTCCCTGGGTTTTCTCGTAGCATATCTGAGCCAGAGCATTACATTCTGTAGCATCTTTACTCAGAGTGTCAGCAATCAACTGACGTATATCCGCAGCCACCAGAGGTTGTATCTCTAGCTCACGTACATTGACCGGAGAGGTCCTAAGGTGCTCAAGCGTCAGTCTGAAAGGATGGTTGGAGCTGAGATTCTGGGTGCGGTAACTACCAATAATCAGCAGATGAGGGTGTTGTGGATTATTAGCCAGTTTCTCCAACAGTTTTAGCGAAGATAGATCGGCCCAGTGTAGATCATCAAAGAACAGCACCAGTGGGTGTTGTTCAGTTGCCAGCACTTTTAACATCTGGCGGATAATGTGAGAGAAGCGGTGCTGCTCTTCCGAAGGAGACAGGGTTGGAGCAGTTTCCTGCTCGCCTAGAATCAGTTCCAGCTCAGGTATAAGGCGGAACAGCACTTGAGCATTGCTACCAACAGCATCAAGAAAATCGCTGCGCCACTGCTGTATCTCTTCATCGGATTGGCTCAGCAGCTGACGGATCAACCCTTGCAGGGCTTGGTAAATAGCAGTGTAGGGGCGATTACGATGGTATTGATCGAATTTACCCGCCGCAAAATAGCCATTGTGTTGCAGAATATAATGGCGAATCTCATGCACTGTGCTGGATTTACCCACGCCAGCAAAACCAGAAACCAGGGTTAGCCCTTGCTGGCCTTTGGCTGCATCATCAAAACAACGTTTTAGTTCCTGAATACTTTCTAATCGGCCATAGAGCTTTTGCGGTAGTTCAAAACGTTCAGAGATATCCTGTTGCGCGATTTTGAAGTGAACCGGTTGCTGACTGTTGACCTGCTCAAGGCATAACTCCAGATCGTGACAGATACCGTAACTGGATTGATAACGTTGAGCCGCATCCTTCTCCAGCAGTTTCATTATGATGTGTGAAAGCGGTTCAGGTAGCGCGGTGTTCTGTATGTATGGCTCTATCGGCTGCCTGGCGAGATGGCAGTGAATCAGTTCCAGGCTGTCGTTGGATGTAAAGGGTTGGGAGCCCGTAAAAATTTCATACAGAGTACAGCCCAGGCCGTAATAATCACTGCGGTAGTCAATTACCCGGTTGATACGTCCGGTCTGCTCTGGAGCTATACAAGTCAGGTCTTGCTTGCCATTCAGTGCCGCCTGAAATGAGGGGTGCTCGCGCTTTAAACGTGTACTCAGTGAAAAGTCGATTATCCATACAGTTTGGTATTCCGGACTGATCAGAATGTTCTCTGGACTGATCTGTTTATGAATAATCTGAGCATTATGGATCTGTCGCAATGCTTCAGTTATACGCAGAGCGATTGTTAAGCGCTGTGAATAATCTGGACGTTCCTGCTGCAGCCAGTGCCGTAGGCTGATAGCGCGGTTATCGGCAAAAATTAGTGCTTTGTTTTTTTGTAACTGCTGCATGCCCAGTACTTGCGGTACAGAGGGCAGATTCAGCTGGTCGAGCAGATTGTACTCATGTTGCAAGCGATAGCTGGCATTGGGATCACTGTCGTTGCTGGCTTGTTTAATGATGACCGTAGACTTGTTCTGTTCATCCTTGGCCCGGCTGATTCTACTGTGCGGGCCCTTATGCAGGGTTTCGGAAAAAATCAGGTGGTCTGAGATCATTTAGCCGACCTCACCGGCAAACATATATCCTGCGCCATGAGCAGTTAGTATGAAGTGTGGGTTCGATGGGCTATCACCCAGTTTTCTGCGTAATCGACCCACCATCACATCAACAGAACGGTCATTAGGTGTCCATTCCCGATCATGAATAGCATCCATCAACTGGTCCCTGGATAGGATGGAGCCCGGAGCATTTAGCAGGGCAGTCAGCAGTTTGTATTCCCCTTCAGGTAGACGATCGCTGATCTGGTCTGGAGAGGTGAGCAGGCGCTTGTTAGCGTCTAGTGTCCAGCCTTCAAACAACCATTGCTGGTTACTGCTCTTCTCATTGGTGCGGGCGCTCTGACTATCACGCACACGCCAAAGCAGATTTTTGGCTCTGACCAGCAGTTCCCTGGGGTTGAACGGTTTGGTTACATAGTCATCTGCACCCAGCTCAAGGCCCACTATACGGTCTATTTCGTCGCCTTTACTGGTTACCAGAATTATCCCTACGCTAGATACTGAGCGCAGTTCTCGAGTCAGGGTTAAGCCATCTTTACCGGGCAAATTGATATCCAGCAGAACCAGATCGATCTGATCCTGCTCGACGATCTCACATAGGTTATCTGCCTGCTCGGTTTCAGTAACTTTATAACCTTCTTTGCTCAGGTAGCTGGATAGTAGAGATCGAGATGCAAAATCATCTTCTACAATCAGGATACGGTAAGGGACGTTACTATTCACTTTCATCTACGACTATGTAACTGAATTTCACTTCAGTCTAGCAACGGTGTAAGAGCTTGAAAAGTGATACGGAAATAATAGAAGAATTTATGAAAGTGTTTTAATTTCAGTTGCTTAAGTAATAATAGAAATTCAATGTTACATTTTGTTACATCGATAAACAAAACAACACATCTAAAGGGTACTTTGTTTACATCGCTGGAGTAATTTGAATAAGCCCGAGGAACTGCAGCCAGAGTGGGTTGTTGTTCGGCATAATAAAAATATCACCGAAAGTGGGGAGTGATAGTCTTGAATAAACAAAGCATGAAGCGAGTTCTAAGCTTTGGTGGGGCTGTAGCTTTTCTTGGTTTGGCTGCGCAAGTGTCCGCGATGGATGGGGAGC
The DNA here is from genome assembly GCF_024231755.1 of Neptuniibacter sp. Classification (GTDB taxonomy): domain Bacteria; phylum Pseudomonadota; class Gammaproteobacteria; order Pseudomonadales; family Balneatricaceae; genus Neptuniibacter. The sequence goes on along the minus strand of NZ_JAAEQH010000110.1, from coordinate 23,664 downwards.
AGATAATCAAGGACAACTGTTTACAGTGTCACAGCGAAACAGGGGACTCAGCAGCACCGTTTTCCCGTATCAGTCAGCAGCGTAAGACTCCAGAAAGCTGGCAGGCGACCATTAACCGAATGAAAACCCAGCGTGGTTTGAAAATCTCTAAAGCGGACGAGAAAGTATTGTTGAAATACCTCGCCGATAATCAGGGATTGGCGCCATCTGAAACAATGGGTCTGCGTTACGTTCTTGAACGTGAGCCGAACGTTGTTGAGCAGAATGTACCGCAGCATGTTGCTGAGATGTGTCTTGGTTGTCACTCCAGCGCTCGTTCCGGTCTTCAGCGTCGTTCGCAGGATGAGTGGGAGAAGTTGGTCCACTTCCACCTGGGACAGTTCCCAAGTCTGGAGTACACGGCTGGTGCGCGTAACATTCCGTGGTTTGATATCGCAATTAACGATACTTCCAAGAAACTGGCAGCAGATTATCCTCTGAAATCCCAGGCTTGGGATGACTGGAAGAAAGCTGCAAAAGCCGATCTTAAAGGTGATTGGGCGGTAAGTGGTTACATGCCGGATAAAGGTGAGTATTCCGCAACGCTTTCGATCATGCCTAACAAGAAAGATGAATACATCCTGTTGATCAATGGTCACTACGCAGATGGCAGCAAGCTTTCTGGTAGCGGTAGCGCTGTTGTATACAACGGTTATGAGTGGCGTGCGAGCATCATTATTGATGGTCGTGAAATGCGTCAGGTATTCGCTGCATCTGCAGATGGTAAAGCCCTGAGCGGTCGTATGTTCCTAAGCAAGGAAGACGCGATTGGTGGTTATGTAAATGCTAAGAAAGTAGATAAAGCGCCAACAGTGGTCGCGGTTAGCCCAACCTATGTTAAACGTGGCGAAACCACAAAGCTGCGTATTACAGGCACAAATCTGGATACCAACATCGATCTGGGTAAAGGCGTCAAAGCTAAGCTGATGAGCAAAGCTAATGATCACCTGATCGTTGAAGTAACGGTAGATGCTAAAGCAGCTACAGGTGTACGTTCTGTCTCTGTTGCTGGTAGCGAACTGGCAGGTGCTCTGGCTGTTTATGACAAGCTGGCACGTGTTGAAGTGACACCTTCTTACTCCATCGCTCGTGTGGGTGGTGCAGGTGCCGGTTATGACAAAGAGAAATCTCTTTACCGTGCTGTGGGTTACTCCGCAGGTAAGGATGGTAAAGCAGGCACTGCTGATGATGTGAAGCTTGGTTTCATGCCAGCAACCTGGACTCTGCAGCCATTTGATGAAGTAGCAGAGCACGATAACGACCTGAAATATGCGGGTACGATTGATGCCAACGGTATCTTTACGCCAGGTGGTGCAGGTCCGAATGCTGAACGTAAGATGTCTACCAACAACGCAGGTAACCTGAAAGTTATCGGTACTGTTGCAGACGGTGCTAACAAAGTAGCGGGTGAGTCCCAGCTGATTGTTACTGCACCTGATCTGGTTCGTGAATTCATTCGATAACTGAGTGTGATAGCAACCTCAACAGCCCTGAAGGGCATATAAGAAAGAACGAGGTGAATATGGGATCTCTATCTCTGGTAAAACCGAACATCCATCTGGTCAATCTGAAAGAGCGGACTATGCTGTTTCATGTTCCGACAAGTGGTCTGTTCGAACTGGATAATATGGGCAGGGATGTCATTGATCTGTTCAGTAACGAGGGTGAAGTTACTGCGACGATGATCAAAGATAATCTGGCTGGGCGTTATGCTGCTGGCGAGCTGTCTGAGCTATTGGAAGACCTGAAATCTATGCAGGTGATCCACGATAGCACTGGCGTAGCTGCTTACAATCCAGAGCCGAAAAAAATAGAGAACTTTCCGCTGACGACGGTGGTTCTGAACGTTAACACCGGGTGTAACCTGAGTTGTACCTACTGCTACAAAGAAGATCTGACCACCCCCTCGGCAGGTCTGAAAATGGAAGTGGATACAGCGATTCAATCAGTCGAGATGTTACTGAAGGAATCTCCGGATCAGAAACAATACAACGTTGTTTTCTTCGGAGGAGAACCGCTCTCCAACATGCCGTTGATCCGTGAAGTGGTAGCTTATTGTGAGCGCCGTTTTGCTGATCTGGAAGCGCGCGTCGACTTTACTATGACGACCAATGCAACTCTTCTCAATGAAGAATTGGTGGACTGGTTTAACGAACACCGCTTCGGTCTGACTATCTCTATGGATGGGCCAAAGGCAATGCATGATAAGAACCGTATCACGGTAGGTGGTCAGGGTACTTATGATGTAGTGAAGAAAAAAGTGGATATGCTGCTCTCGCGTTATACCGCACGTCCTGTGGGATGTCGTGTAACGCTGACCAAAGGCATTACCGATGTGGAAACCATATTCAACCATCTGTACCACGATCTTGGCTTTGCTGAGGTGGGATTCGGTCCGGTGACATCCGGAGATATTGCTGAGTTCAACCTTAGTGGCGAAGAGATGGAGAAAGTTTTTGAAGGGCAGAAGGTTCTGGGGCGTAAATACCTGGAAGCTGCTCTGCAGAACAAGAACTTTGGCTTTGGCAACATGCATCAGCTAATGACTGATCTGCATGAAGGCACTAAAAAGCAGTTGCCATGTGGTGCAGGCGTAGGGCTTCTGGCGGTAGATAAAGAGGGTGGTTTGAACCTCTGTCACCGTTTTACCGGCTCCGATCAACCCCTGTTTGGTGATGTGGAAAAGGGTATAGATAAACCTGCTCTGGCTTCTTTTATTGAGGAGCGTCTGGATCGAACCGGTAAAGGCTGTGAAACCTGCCGAATCCGTAATATCTGTTCTGGCGGTTGCTATCACGAAAGCTATGCAAAATATGGCGATCCTGCGATCCCGTCCTACCACTACTGTGACCTGCTACGTGACTGGGTCGATTTTGGGGTAGAGATTTATTCGCAGATTATGCTGGAGAACCCAGGGTTCTTCGATGCATATGTATCTCCACGAAGAGGTGCTTAACAAGATGAAACATTTAAAGTCTTTTAACAAAAAAGCAAAAATGCTGGACGCTGCTGTTTCAAATAATGAAGTAGAAGAAGTAGTAGCGATGCAGTCAGTTGTTGGTTGTACATCAATCAACGACCCAGGTTGGGAGGTAGACCCGTTTGGTGGTGTTGCTTCTCTGTGTCAGCCGCTGGAATCTGACCTGTATGGTTGTGCCGACGCGTGCTGGTGGCCTGCTCAGGTACCGGACACTATGAATACTCACCCAACATGGGGTGCAGATAATCCTAAGCCAAATGAAGATTGGCGTCGTGTTGAAGCGATCTTCCCGGAATCTGAATAAGGAGCTGGACTGATGAAAATGAAACAGATGAAAGCTCTGGGAGCAGCGGTTGCTGGTGCATCAGTAATGATGGCTAGCCTGACAGCTCAGGCTGCAACTGAAGAGTATATCCTTACGGTGACTAAGCCTAACCAGCTACATATCATCGATACCAAAACTGACAAAGTACTGCGTACGTGTGATGTGCCAGGCGTTTTCGGTAACGGTGGTATCGCGATGTCTCCTGACGGCCACACTGCTTACGTGATGACTAACAAGTGGGAAGATGTATACGGCTTTGATGTTGATAGCTGTAAGATCAAATTCTCTATGAAGCAGTCTACGCCTAAAGAGCAAGTGAAGAGCATGATCTCTATGGCGATGAGTGCTGATGGTAAAGAGCTGTACACAGTTCAGAACCCAGTTGCCCGTCATAAGGATCACTTTGAAGTTAAGCAGCCTCGTCTGGCGGTTTACAACACTGCAGATGGCCTGAATGCTAAACCAGTACGTACATTCCCAGTGGATCGTCGTATCACAAAGCTGGGTGTAATTGAGAAGACCGGTGAAGTGATTCTGGGTGGTGGTGATGTGAAAGCGATCGATCCGAAGAACGGTAAGATCCGCACTATTGCTAAACTACAGAACTGGGATCGTAGCCCTGAGAAATGGGTACCAGCGGATGCTTTCCAAATGCATACTCTGGGTGAGCACGTAGGCGAGTACATCATGCCTTACTTCACCATCAAGTGGAACGGCGAGCCTGGCGATATGGAAAAGGCTGAGTTCCTGTGGGGTATGACACAGATCGATACTAAGACAGGTGAACATAAAACAGGTGAAGTTCTGCCGTTTGAGTTTATTGTGTTCAACTTCGTTACCGATCCGAACAACCGTGATATCGCTTACGGCGCATATAACCAGTTGTCCAAGCATGATCTGAAAACAGGTAAAACGCTGGCGGTGCAGCCGATGCACCACACCTACTACAATCTGAACATGACCACTGATGGTCGTAAGATTTACATGGGTGGTACTTCCAGTGATATCTCGATTCATGATCCGAAAACTCTGGAAAAAATCGGTTCGATTCAGCTGACAGGTGACATGTCTACTTCTGATCTGCGTCTTGCGAAAGTGCAGCGCTAAGATTAGGGTAATTAGTTGAATCCTAAGGACAAGGGGCGATTATATCGCCCCTTTTTTCTCTTCAACCTACAGAATAAAAGAGTATTAAGTATCTATGCTGAAGTGGCTGTCACGCACAGTAACCCATGATAACCCTGAGCAACTGGAGCAGGCGTTCCGCTGGCTTTATAGCTTTGTTAAGCCGCAAAAGCGGGCTATTCTGGGGTTATTGCTGCTCTCTCTGGCTGCTTCCGCATTGGTATTGTTACAACCCTGGCTGACCAAAACCCTGATTGATGATGGGCTTTTGGCCGGGGATTATCCCGCACTGGTGGTGATCGCCATTGCTATGGTGATTGTTGGCATTATTAGTACAACGCTGTCCGGGGTGAATCGCTATCTACATACCCGGCTTTCTGGGCGGATTCTGTTTGCCCTGCGTAATGACCTTTACCAGCATCTACAATCACTATCACCTCTCTTCTATGGAAAACACCGTATCGGTGATCTGATGTCACGCCTGGATGGCGATGTGGCCCAGATCCAGCGCTTTGCCGTAGATAGTTTGTTCTCTGCAGTCAGCAGTATCTTTGGTCTGGTGGGCGCAGCAGTGATGATGTTGTTTCTTTCCTGGGAACTGTCGTTATTGGTACTAGTGTTGATTCCACTAGAGGTTCTCTGGTTACGCTGGATGCGGCAGAAGGTTGAGGTCAGGACCCGTCGCTTGCGCGAACGCTCTGCAGATATATCCAGCTTTCTGGTGGAAACACTGCCAGCGATGAAATTTATTCAGTCAGTGTCTCAGGAACCCCGTGAACGCAAAAGACTGGAAGGTTTGAATGATCATTATCTGAGAGACCTGTTAAAGCTCCAGGTTACCGAATTCTTCACCCAGGCTATTCCCTCTACATTAACTTCACTGACCCGTGCCTGTGCCTTTCTGATAGGTGGCTATTGGGTAATTGAGGGTAGTTGGCAGTTGGGATCTCTGATTGCATTCTCCACTTACCTGGGGATGGCAGTAGGGCCGGTTAATAGTCTGTTGGGTCTGTATGTCGCGATTCAGCGTATGAGCGTGAGTTTGGGCAGGGTTAATGAGTTGCGACTGCACCAACCTACCGTTGTGCAAAACCAAGTGGATAGAGAGAAACTACCCGAAGATGGGTGTGGTGAGCTGCAAATTAAAGATCTCTGTTTCTCTTATTCCGGCCGAGAGCAGAGTGTATTTGATCGGGCTGATGCAATTATTTCAGCTGGCAGCAAAGTTGCTCTGACAGGGGCATCGGGTGTTGGTAAATCAACATTGGTTGATCTGCTTCAGCGCCATTTTGAACCGCTTTCAGGTTCTATCACTTTGGATGGTGTCTCTATTCAGAAAATAGATCCTACTGAGCTGCGCTCTCAGGTTGCTGTGGTCAGTCAGGAGATTGTGTTGTTCCGAACCTCCTTACTGGAAAATCTGCGTTATGCTGCTCCAGGGGCTTCTTACGATGAAGTGCTTAGAGCAACCGAGCAGGCACAGTTGAGTGATTTGGTTGAGCAGCTTCCAGAGGGAATAAATTCTGAACTGGGTGAACGAGGGCAACAGCTATCCGGTGGTCAGCGCCAGCGAATTGCCATAGCCCGTGCATTGTTACAAAACCCTCGTGTTCTGGTATTGGATGAAGCAACCGCAGCGGTAGATGAAGCAACCGAAGCCGAAGTGATTGCAGCCGTTGATCAGCTGTTCTCGGACAGAACCCGGATTCTTATCAGTCATCGAGCATCAACCATTGCGAGTGTTGATCAGCGTCTGGAACTTAAAGACGGTAAGTTAATATCTGAATTACAGCCTACATCAACGAAAGTGGAGCTCAGCGATGCTTAAAGTTGGGGTGGTTGATAGCGGCTTTCGTGAGGATCAGATCGAGTGGATTGAGGATGCCGCCAGTTTCTATCTCAAGGATGCAAGATTATGGATGGGCGATCCAGAATTCGATCAAATAGACCATGGCTGCAGAATTATCGACATTATTCACCATCATTGCCCCGAAATTGAGCTATACAGTGCTCAGGTATTTGATCGTCAGGGGGTAACCTCACCGGCACAGGTAGCTGCTGCGATTAACTGGCTATGTGACCAAAAAGTTAATCTGATCAATCTGAGTCTGGGGTTACGTCAGCATAGAGAAAATCTCGCAGAAGCGGTACAACGCGCGTTGAGTGAAGGTGTCATCGTTTGTGCATCTTCACCGGCTCGGGGGGATCCGGTATATCCTTCTGGTTATCCGGGAGTATTTCGTATGACAGGAGATGCTCGCTGCTCAATTGATGAGATTACCTGTCTGGAAACAGAGTTTGCCGATTTCGGAGGGCACGTTTTGGGTCTGGATCAGGAGCAAGCCAAAGCAGGTTCAAGTCTCGGATGTGCGCATATGAGTGGACATGTGGCTAAGCTACTTAGTGAGAATCCGGATTTGGAATTTGAGGCAGTGGGTAACGCTTTAAAGAAAAGAGCCAGTTATTTTGGCCCGGAACACCGGTTGTATTAACCCCGGAATTTCATGATCTATGTAGGTGGTGCGAGATATGATAGCTCAGCAACGTGAAATCGTTATTCTAGGAGGTGGGCCCTCGGGTGCAGCAGTTGCTCTGGGTCTGCAGAAGCTGGGTTATCAGCAGGTCACCGTTGTAGCTGAAGCACGCCCTTTTCGTGCGATGGAGGGGATCTCTGAGCGTGTAGTTGAAGGATTGCGTGGGGCTGGTTTTGATCATGCTCTTAGAAAACTCCCTGAACCCAGCGCCCGTTTTGTTACCTGGAATGGCCAGAGCAACCAGGCGAATACGGAACGTCTGATTGATCGTGCAGAGTTTGATAAAGCGTTGATGATGGATCTGGCTATTCAAGGTATTCACGTTATTCAAGGCCGTGTTGTTGATGTCAAAAGTGCTGAGTTTGGCCATGAAATAGAGGTGGGTACCGCTGGCGATCCGATTATTTTACAGGCCGATTTTATTGTAGAGGCACGAGGGCGAGCTGCTCCTTCGGCAAAACTGAAACGTCTACGTGGTGCTGAAACAGTATCCCTATTGCAGTATTGGCAGGGGGCGGAACTACCTTTGAGTTCTGCTGTACAGAGTTTTGAAAATGGTTGGGGTTGGTTTGCATCAGATGGGAGAGGGCGACGTTATCTCCAGCTTACATTTGATGTGAAAAGCAGTGTATTGCCAGAGAAATCTCGTTTAGTCGAGTTTTGTAATGAAAAGTTGGAAACTCTAACCCAAGCGCAACCTTTCCTTGATCAGGCACTACCTACCGGTGAGATCCATGCCCGAACCAGTACACCTATTCTCTGTGAAGAGGCTATAGGGGATAACTGGATCAGAGTAGGGGATGCGGCAATGTCGGTTGATCCTCTCTCTGGGAATGGCATATTCCAGACCCTTTCTTCATCTCTCCAAGCTCCTGCAGTGATTAATACACTGCTAGCTAAGCCTCATAAAGCTAGATTAGCTCAACAATTCCATCAGTTACGTATTACGGAACTGTTCTATCGTTTTGCACGAATTGGCCGTGATTTCTACGCCATGGAAGAACAGTGGAGAGATCAGCCATTCTGGCAGGTCAGACGTCAGTGGCCTGATGATCAACCTATTCACCTTGATCCGGATATCGATCAGGTTCAGGTAGCTAAACGACCGGTTATCCAAAATGGATTTGTTGATCTGGCAGATGTCGTGATTACGCCTGATCAACTACTGGGTATCTGGCACCTGTCAGGCTTACCGTTGGCACCCGTGGTTGAGCTCTATAAGCAACATTTTAGTAGTGGTGCTTTCTTACAGGAACTGGCGGAAACCTACCCTGATCCACGGCAGCAGCAGATGTTTATAAACTGGCTGAAACAACAGAAAGCAGTGCTGTAAGGCCATTTCTTATAGCGCTTGTTACAAGCTGTTACATATGCAAACAAATTAAGACATCTTTCGCGAATCTGGTTTACACCCCGCAGTTAAGCTTTTGTTATCAAAATCCGGACAGAGAACCGGGTAGATACTAACAATAAAAGCAATGACTGTGACGGTGGAGGAACCATCCAGATGAAAAGAACATTCACTAAATCCTTGTTGACAGCTGCCGTTGTCATGGCAACCAGTTCAGCTTCTGCTATCAATCTTTATGATAAAGATGGCACTACGCTTGATCTGAACGGTATCGGTTTTGTCGGCCACTTCAGCAGTGATGAAACCTATGGTAACGCCGATTCTAGTCCTTCATGGCAGGAAGCAGCGGTAACCTATGGTCTATATGGAAACAAAGCGCTAGAAAACGTTTCCCTCTACGGTGGTCTTGCAGCAATTACTACGTGGGTAGATGGTGATGGCGATGCCGCAGGTAACTCAAGCGGTAACGAAGGTTCTGAAACTGATATCGAAGAAGCGTTTATTGGTATAGCAGGCAACGGCTGGGATTTTTCTTTCGGTCAACAGGGCTTCCATTTAGGTGATGGTTTCCTGATCTGGGATGATGGTTTGAACTTAGGTGATGTTAGTGGTTTTGCGCCTGAGCTTAACCGTGGCGGTACGTACTGGCTCGGCGGTAGTAGCCGTAAATCATTTGGCGAGACAGCTATCCTGCGCCTGGGTCAAGAAGAGGGCATTCGTGGTGATGTTTTCTGGTTGAAGTCTGATAACAAAGCCCAGGCTGAAACAGAACTGGCAGGTATTAATGTTGAACACATCTCTGATGTAGGTACTTTTGGTGCGTCCTATATCAAAGGCATGGATGTTACACCTTCAGGTGCTCTTGGAGGCGCGCTGGATAATACTCACCGTGATGGCCAGAAAACTGTCAGCGTGAGATATCAGGGTAATGCCGGTGTTGAAAACCTGTTCCTTTCTGCTGAATTTGCATCTCAGGATCAGGGTGATGCTACCCGTGAAGATGGTGATGCATGGTATGTGGAAGCTGGCTGGACTTTTGCTGATGTAGATTGGTCGCCGATGGTAAGCTATCGCTACAGCACATTTGATGATGGTTTCGATCCGCTATTCTTCGCTTTCTCTCGTGGCTATGGTACTTGGTTCCAGGGTGAGGTTGCAGGTAACTACGCTGGCCCATACAACACTGGAGCAGATATTCACCACCTCTCAGTAGTTGCTAGCCCATCCGAAACTCTACGAGTTGGTGCTCATTACTTTAAGTTTGAAGATACTATCAACCCATTTGCTGGCCCAGGCTCTAGTAACGATGCCGATGAGATCAACCTTTGGGCTGAATGGGTAGTCAATGAGAACCTGATTATCAGTCCTCTGGTGAGCTTCTATACACCTGATGATGCTTCTAGCGTTCAGGGTAATACAGACACCAATACTTACTTTCAGATGATCGCAATCGTACCTTTCTAACCCCTTCGGAAATCTGATTGCATTCTGAATGCCGGGTGTAATGCCCGGCAAGTTTCCAAGAGTAAAAAATTAGGCGCTTTATATGAATAACAACTACAACATGATTATTAACGGTCAGCCGGTCGCACCCGGTAATGGCTCTTTTCCAGTAATTGATCCGGCAACCGCATCCCCCTTCGCTGATTGCCCTTGTGCTTCTGTTGCGCAGTTGGATCAGGCGGTGGATGCAGCTGAGGCCGCTTTTAAAAGTTGGAAATTGGTATCCCATGAAGAGCGCCAGGCTCTACTACATAAGATCGCAGATAAAATCGAAGAGAATGCTGCGGAACTAGCAGAAATCATCGTTAAGGAGCAGGGAAAACCTATGTTCCTGGCGCAGATGGAAGTCGGTGGTTCTGTTGGCTGGACACGTTATACCGCTGATCTTGAAGTACCTGTAGAGGTGGTTGAAGATAGCGAAAACAAGCGCATTGAAATGCACCGCAAACCTATCGGTGTTGTAGGCTCTATTCTGCCTTGGAACTGGCCTCTGATGATTGCGGTTTGGCATATCATGCCAGCTCTGCGTACCGGTAATACGGTAGTTGTTAAGCCTTCACCGCTAACACCATTTAATACGCTTCGTTTGGTTGAGCTAATAAACGAAGTTGTACCTGCAGGTGTTGTGAATATTGTGACTGATCAGGATCAGATCGGTCCTGCTATGAGTTCCCATGAGAAGATTGGCAAAATTGTTTTCACGGGTTCTACACCAACAGGTCAGCACATCATGCGTAGTGCTGCGGCTAACCTGAAGCGTCTTACCCTTGAGCTGGGTGGTAATGATGGCGGTATCGTATTACCAGGTGCTGATCTTGATGCGATTGCTGGTGGTATTTTCCAGACAGCATTCCTGAATATGGGACAGACCTGTGCGGCGCTAAAACGCTTGTACGTTCATGAATCCCAGTATGATGAGTTAGCAGAGAAACTCATTAACATTGCCAAGGAACAGAAGGTTGGTAGTGGTTTTGAAGAGGGCGTTACTTTTGGCCCTATGCAGAACAAGATGCAATACGATCTGGTCAATGGCCTGATCGACGATGCACGCAGTAATGGTGCAACAATTAATGAAACCGCAGCTATTCCTGAGGGTGAGGGCTACTTCATTGCACCAACAATTGTGACAGGTGCAAAAGACGGTATGGCTTTGGTTGATAAAGAACAGTTTGGTGCTGCGCTGCCAATCATCGCCTACAGCGATGTTGAAGATGCCATCGCCCGTGTTAACGCCAGTGAAAATGGTTTAGGTGGTTCGGTATGGGGTTCTGATCTTGATGAAGCCCAGCGTATAGCCTCTCAGCTTGAGTGCGGTACTGCATGGATCAACGGACATGCTGAAGTACTACCTCATGCGCCATTTGGTGGCTGTAAGATGTCTGGTTTTGGTGTCGAGTTTGGCCAGGAAGGTCTTCTGGAATACACCACAATTCAGGTGGTTAACATCAATAAATAAGTTTCAACACTTTTCCTCAAAAGTGCTCCAAGTTTATGGCTCTACTTACTTGGATTCTTTGGGGCTGGAGATCAGCCCCGCTTTTTATCAATAGGGATCTAATCGGGCTTCTTTGATTATTTCGCTCTCAAGTCACATGCGTGATACTTGGTTTTTAGGGGTTCCTCAGGAACCCCTTTTTTTATGGTTTTCCATGTTTAAATTAGAGGTGAATATGGATTTCAAACACAATATTGAAACTAATATTCCACTACTGGAAGAAATTTTAGGGAGTTGGAAATCAGTTATAGGCACAGAGTACGAGGGATACAGAAACCACGTATATCGGATGTATTACTGTTGCTTATTGCTGAGTGATACAGATGAAGAGAGTAAGCAGAAGTTACAGATTGCTGCTGCATTCCACGATATAGGTATCTGGATTGATAACACTGTGGACTACATACCACCTTCGATACCCCCTGCTATGAGCTATCTTGAAACGAATGGACTTGAGGGCTGGGCAGAAGAGATCAGTTTGATGATATCTGAACACCATAAACTTACCCGCTTTACCGATTCTCAGTACCCGCTGGTGGAGATTTTTCGGAAAGGTGATTTGGTTGATTTTTCCTTTGGCCTGTTTAAGTTTGGGATTCCTTCCGCGAAACTGCGAGACGTGATGGATGCATTTCCCAATGCCGGTTTTCATAAAAATTTGGCCAAGCGAGCAGGGAGATGGTTTCTCAAGCACCCGCTTAATCCATTGCCGATGATGAAGTGGTAATGGGTTGTTACGGACATAAAAAAACCTGCCTTATGGCAGGTTTTTTTGTTCCAGCGAAATGGTTTAAATGGCGTTAAACCTTAAACCAACCGATCCTCTCCAGGAGAAACCGGCAGGGCCTGATCAAAGAACCCTTCGCTGTGAATCATATCGTCATTAGCGCCCAGAGCTTTAGACGCTTCTGCACAAGCATCAACAAATTCTGGACTTCCCGCAATATAGATTGAGTATTTAGAGAGATCAGGATAAAGGTCACCAAGAATGGCTGGAATACGGCCATGCTTAAAGCCTTCTTTCTCTTCCTGAGTTAGTGTCGGAATAAACTTAAAGCGGCGGTGTTTCTTATTCCAGAACTCAAGCAGACCGCGAGAGTAAATATCTTCCTCTTTCTTACCGGAGAACACCATGTGCACAGGTTGTTTAAAACCACGACGTAGTGCAGCATCAGCCAGAGACAGGATCGGTGCCAGACCTGTACCCGCTACAAGACATAGAACAGGGCCATCAGTACTTGGATCGCCGATGAAGGTGCCATAAGGACCTGAAACGTTCAGCATTTCTCCAGGGAACAGATTGTCATGTACCCAGTTACTGGTTCCGCCTTCAGGTACACGGGTGATCTGCAGAACGATTTCACCATCATTGGTTGGTGCGTTAGCGATGGAATAACAGCGCGGCGTTATCTTGCGCTCAATGTCATTTACCATCACATATTGCCCAGGCCAGTAACGCATCTGGTTACCCACCGGGCGGATTCTTAGTTCAGTGATACGTGGTGTACGTTCTATACGATCAACAACAATAAAACGGATATTTTCTGATGGTGGGAACAGTTTTGGCTGAGCATCCTCTGTACCCCATTCTATCTCAAGTTCGTTCGACAGAGGCTTACACATACACATCAGGCCATAGCCCTCTGCACGCTCATCTTTCGATAGGGCCATGTCCATAACCATACCCTGGTCGAACTCACCACTATTTACTTTAACTTTACACTCGCCGCATGCACCGGCACGACAGTTATTCGGCAGGGCGTAACCGTGACGTTCCAGTGTTTCCAGAACCGTTTCACCTGCATTTGCTTCTACTTCTTTGCCGGAAGGAGCTAATCGTACAACACCCATAATATTCTCCTGAACTTGCTCACATAGACTGCTTATTTTTCTTAACTCAGGTACGAACAAGCCAAAGGGATCCCTTTGGCTTGTTTGAGTACCGTTATAGCTGAGGCGCTTAGAAGATTGGGATAATATCCGCAGCGTCCAGGTCAGCCTGAGTTACTTCTTCACCTGTGATACCTACTTCAGGGATTGCAGGGAATGGAGTGTCGTACTTATCCAGAACCGCTTTCAGGTTCAACATAGCTTCACGCCAGTTGTTTTTCTTACCTTCGTAAGTTGGGATACCGAAACCAGCTTCACGAGCGATTGCTTCTGCTTCACGCTGAGTAGAGATAAAGTCTTCTGGCAGATCCCAGAACTCTGCTGGTGGTTCGAACAGTACTGCAGACAGGAACAGGTAACCCGCACGGATCTGCTTAGTGATAACCTTTTTATCTTCGTCAGACAGGTTAGGGTAGTCACGCTCCATCAGTGTCAGGCAGATTGCCATGTGACGACCTTCGTCACGACCGATGTTTTTGAACGCTTCCTGGAAAACCATCTCTTCACAGCTTTCAGACATCTGCTTGAAGATAGTCGCTGCAGCAATCTCACCCATCAGGAATGAGCTAAACAGTACTGCCAGGCTGTATTTTGGCACGGCCTGTTTGTAACCATTCCAGTAACGGCCACCGTTGTAGTACAACCATGCAGCGTTACGCTTCAGGCGTTTACCCAGATCAGTTTTTGGTTCGTACTCAAGTGGGCTGTTGCATTCCAGCAGTTTAGTGATAGCCAGACCACACATCTGCTCGTGGTTCTGTTCATCACGCGTTACAGAGAAGAAGCAACGACGAATTGCGTCTTCTTCGTGATCTTCATAAGTTTTGATGAATGCTTCAGCAAATACTGGAGGAGCAGAAGCATCAAATACAGACAGCAGTGTCCACCAGTAAGCCATCGCTTCACGCTCTTCCCAAGAGTAGCTTTCTACATCGAAAGTTTCCCATGGCAGATCTTTAGGATTCCATGCTTCACGCAGAGAGGCATCCCATACTTCTTCCGCTTTGGTGGTTTTAGTTTCCCAGCTCAGCGGATAAATATTCGGCTGTGGTGTTGCTGGTGGCATGTCCATTGTGTTGGCGATCTTGTCGTGTGAAGCCATGTTCTCTAAACCTCGTAAATACGTTTTTGTAATTATGTTGCTTGCTTGTCATTTGCCTGACGTTTTGAAAGGTTATTTTAAGTGATACAAAAAAGCAAGAAAAATTATTAAATTGCGTATCATGACTTTTGTGTGGTTATTAAGGGAGAGATTTATATGTTAAGTAAATCTTTACAACTATCTGAAAATTCTGGGTTTTATTCGTTTGTTTATATGATTTACGGCTTTTCTTTATCTGGATTTAGGCTTCACTTTAGTATGTAAAAAAATGTAACAAATAAGGTTTGTTTGTAATGTGATACCTTTTTTTGTTTTTTTTGTAAAAAAACGTGTCTTTTGTTGTTATTATTTGCTTGCTACTTTGGTATTAATTCTAAAAATAATAAGAGAGGGCTATTACTGTGAGTATCTATAAAGCGGTCGAGAAGACGTTCTTTAATACGCTGACTAAGAAGATTACGGGTAATGTGATCTTTCTGTTGATTCCTAACTTGATCATTATGGGGATTGGCTATTGGGTGTATCAGGAGCTTTCTTTATTACATGGCTTATTGGGAAATGAGCATGAGGGAAGTGAGCAGCTTGTTTCTATCAGTGATTCCCTATTCGGCGCCGCTTCACTTCTTCTGGCATTTACGATAATTGCCGGTGTGTTCAGTATTCTGTTTATGCGCTATCTCTTTTTAAGACCTATAGAGGATATGACACATGTTCTTAGAGGGGTGAAAGATCGGGATGGTGATATCTCTGCCACATTGCCAGACCAGACATTCGATGAAATCTCTCAGATGGCGCAAAGCTATAATATGTTCTCTGATAGCTTAAAACAGATGATTGCCGATACTCGGCAGCGCAGTGTCAAGGTGTCTCTCAGTGCTAACCAGCTGCAGAAAGTGATCTTAGAAGCTAAGCAATCTGCTGAGTCTCAAGAGGACCAGGCAAGCAAGGTTTTCCAGGCAAGCCAGGAAGCCTCTCAGGCAATTTCCGGAATAGCGGAACATACTCAGAATATCTCCAACAGTAATGATAAAAACCTGCAAGAGATCCGTGGTGCTGGTGAAGAGATGCGGCATGTTAAGGATCAGATGCGGGCCATTGAGCATCAGGTTTCTGATTTTCAGACGGTAGTAAAACAGTTGTCTGAAAACTCAGAAAATATTCTTAAAGTACTAAATCTAGTGCAGGACTTTTCTGATCAGACCAATCTTCTGGCGTTGAACGCTTCCATCGAAGCTGCACGTGCTGGTGAGGCTGGTCGAGGCTTCTCAGTGGTAGCGGATGAGGTCCGTACTTTATCGCAGAAGGTAAATGAAGCTACCCAAGAGATTGATCTGAATGTTAATCAGATGGTCTCGCTGGTTGAGAATACCCGTTCAGGGGCCTCTAATATCATGGATTATGTATCTGATACTGATGGTTATATCTCGCAAACCAGTGAGAAATTTGAGTCGATGATTGCCGACTTTGAAGTGGTCAGTGGTCAGATGAGTGAGATCAGTGCTGCAATCGAAGAGCTGTCCTATACCAATGACAATACCCATACTCATGTAACTGAGATTACGTCTCTATCCAATACGATTAAATCTGAGATGGGGTTATCTGCTGATCACTCGCTTGAGCTGGAAGCTGCGACAGAAGAGATGCAGGAGCTACTATCTCGATTCAGCATCGGTTTTGGTGGCTTTGAAGATATTCTGCGTAAAACAAAAGAGGGTGCTGATAAGGTACAGGCTGGGTTGGAGGATCTGAGTACACGAGGACTAAATCTCTTCGATACGCAATATGTTCGTACGAATCCTAATCAGCAGCCTGAAAAATTTGATACATCATACACTGATGCTTTTGAACAGGTGATGCAGCCGATCTACGACAGTATTACTGCGGCAAACCCAGAGTTTGTGATTGCTTGCTCCTTTGACAAAAACGGCTACTGTCCAGCTCATAACAGTAAAATCTCCAAACCTATGACGGGAGACTTTACTGCTGATAATACATTTAGTCGCCATCGTCGAATGTATAACGCAAATCGTGCAGAACAGCGCCGCGCGAACCAATCTTCTCCATTCCTGCTACTGACCTTTATACGTGATACCGGCGAGGTGATGAACTCGATATCGATTCCTCTCTATGTGAATGGTCAGCTATGGGGGAATTTCTGTACAGGCTTCGCACCTGAATTGTTGCTTGACTAAATGGTCGAGGATTTCTTTATCGGTTACACGGAGGCGTTACCTTCTTCTGTGTAACCGGATTTTGATTATCAGATGCTGGATACACTTTGAGGATTAAAGGTGAAGAGGATGGTTTCATGCATTAGAATTACCGGCCTCATTGGTATTTGATTTAAGGCAACACACTTGGCTCAACGTAAGCAGCAGCTCAGATCTTTATTAGGTAACTGTAAAATTGCAGATCGGTTTCGTCTAAAGCGTCGTATTGATCGTTTAAAAGATGAGAGCCAAGGGGAAGTACTGACCAAGTTAATTGAAGATGTGGTTACTTCTTGTGAGTGGGTAGAGAATCGGAAGAAGTTATCGACAGATATTGTCTATCCAGATCTGCCTATCTCTTCTCGTCGTGAGGAGATCTCCAAAGCGATCCAGGAAAATCAGGTCATTGTCCTGGCCGGTGAAACTGGATCGGGTAAAACTACTCAGTTGCCTAAAATCTGTCTTGAACTTGGACTGGGTTGTAAAGGTCTGATTGGTCATACACAACCTCGTCGTCTTGCCGCTAGAACAGTAGCAAGCCGCATAGCGGAAGAGCTGGATACTCAGCTGGGGCAACGAGTTGGTTATCAGGTTCGTTTTCATGATCAAGTGAGTGAAACCTCACAGGTCAAGCTGATGACCGACGGTATCCTGCTGGCAGAAACCAAACATGATCGCTTTCTGGAGCAGTATGAGGTACTGATAATCGATGAGGCCCATGAAAGAAGCCTGAAC
The DNA here is from genome assembly GCF_024231755.1 of Neptuniibacter sp. GTDB lineage: Bacteria > Pseudomonadota > Gammaproteobacteria > Pseudomonadales > Balneatricaceae > Neptuniibacter. The sequence goes on along the minus strand of NZ_JAAEQH010000110.1, from coordinate 6,375 downwards.
ATCGATTTTCTGCTCGGTTATATCAAGCGAATTCTTCCCAAACGCCCCGACCTTAAAGTCATCATTACCTCCGCGACTATAGATCTGGAGCGTTTCTCTAAGCACTTTAATAATGCGCCTGTAATTGAGGTTTCCGGAAGAACTTATCCTGTAGACGTTCTGTACCGCCCTCTGCATGAGATGGAAGGTGAGGATGAAAAAGCGCTGGATCTGCAGCAAGGGGTTTTGGCTGCGGTAGAAGAACTACTGGAGATCGATTTAAAGCAGGGGAAAGGTCCACAGGGGGATATACTGGTATTCCTGCCGGGTGAGCGGGAGATCAGGGAGACTGCTGATACGCTTCGCAAAGCGCAATTAAGGAATGTAGATGTCCTTCCTTTATATGCACGTCTTTCTCTTGCTGAACAGAATCGAGTGTTTCAGCGTGGTAAAGGATCAGTTGGCACGCGCATAGTGCTCTCAACCAATGTTGCAGAAACGTCCCTCACCGTACCTGGGATCAAATATGTTATTGATACTGGGTTGGCTCGTGTAAGTCGGTACAGCTATCGTTCGAAAGTTCAGCGCTTGCCTATAGAAGCGATATCTCAGGCAAGTGCTAATCAACGCTCTGGTCGTTGCGGCCGAGTATCTGAAGGTACCTGCATCCGTCTTTATTCTGAGGAAGATTTCGTCAGTCGCCCAGAATTTACCGATGCAGAGATTCGCCGCACTAATCTGGCAGCAGTAATCCTGCAGATGCTATCGCTTAAATTAGGGGATATCTCTGAATTTCCGTTTGTCGACCCGCCAGATAACCGTTATGTAAATGATGGCTTTAAGTTGCTGCAGGAATTGGGTGCGGTAGATGGTAAGCGCAATATCACCCGTACTGGATGGCAGCTATCTCGTCTACCGATAGATCCTCGTCTTGGCAGAATGGTGATTGAAGCTTCACGTAATAATTGTCTGCGTGAACTTCTCATTATTGCTAGTGCATTAAGTATTCAGGATCCAAGGGAGCGCCCACAGGAAAAACAGCAGGCCAGTGATGAGAAGCATCGTGCTTATGCACACGAGGAATCTGATTTCCTTACCTTTGTAAATCTATGGGATCTGTATGAAGAACAGCGTCAGGAGCTGAGTCAGAACCAATTAAGGAAATATTGTACTAAGCATTTCCTGTCTTACATGCGGATGCGTGAGTGGAGAGATACTCACCGACAACTGCATTTGATCTGTAAAGAGTTAAAAGAGCAGGACAAAAAGTTCGTTGAGCGGGATGAGCCGGCTTCATATGAGGCTGTGCATAAATCGCTAATGGCGGGATTACTTAGCCATATGGGCTTTAAACAGGAGAAAAAAGAATATCTAGGTGCTCGTAATCGACGCTTTTTCCTCTTTCCTGGTTCTATTGTTTATAAAAAAGCACCGAAATGGGTGATGGCAGCTGAGATGGTTGAAACCAGTCAGTTGTATGCCCGTTGCATTGCTCGTATTGAACCGCAATGGGCGGAGAAATTAGCCCCGCATTTAGTTAAGAAAAGCTACAGTGAGCCACACTGGGAGAAAAAGCGTGCTGAAGTGGTGGCTACGGAACAGGTCACTTTATACCGCCTAATTATCATCCCCAAACGTAAAGTCAGCTTCGGAAAGATAGATCAGGAACTCTCCCATGAAATCTTTATCCGCCATGCGCTGGTTGAAGGGGAGTTAGTTTCTAAAGCTCCTTTTATTCATAAAAACCGACAATTGCTGAAAGGCATCGAAGAGTTAGAGGCGAAATCTCGCCGTAAAGACCTGTTGGTGGATGAAGAGCAGCTTTATGAATTCTATCGCCTACGCCTCAAATCCCTGAAAGGCGAGCATATCGTTAATGGGGCGGGTTTTGAAAAATGGCGTAAACAGATAGAGCAAGAACAACCTGAGGCACTACTTATGCAGGAGGAAGATATCCTGCAGCGCTCGGCTGATCATGTATCTGCTCAGTCTTATCCTGATAACTTCAAGTGGGATAGTTCGCAGCTCAAACTGTTTTATAACTTTGAGCCTGGCACCAGTGATGATGGCGTAACACTTCAGGTTCCTCTACCTCTGCTCACCTCGGTGCCGCAACAGCAAATGGAATGGTTAGTGCCGGGCATGTTGGCGGAGAAATGTACTGCGATTATTAAAGGCTTGCCTAAACAGCAGAGAAAACACTTTGTACCTGTGCCCAACTATGTAGATGCATTCGTACAGGTAGCAGAGTTTGGTGTGGGTGATCTGTATGAAGCGCTGGCACACCAACTTCTGCGCATGACAGGAATAAGAATTCAACCTGCAGAATTGAGGGCTGTGGAGCTGCCAGCTCATCTGAATATGAACCTACGTCTGGTTAATGAAAAAGGGCGTTTGCTTGATGAGTCGAGAGATTGGGAAGCGCTGAATGCAGAACACGCATCTGAAATCAGCAAGCAGTTAACCAATACCGGGGAGAGTAGCTGGGGTAGGCAGGGGATTGTGCAATGGGATTTTGGGCAGTTAGAGCCTGTTATCAAAATCACTAAATATGCAGGTATGGAAGTTGATGCATTTCCGGCTTTAGCGGATGAAGGTGAAAATGTTCGATTGTGTTTACAAACCACTGCAGCGGAAGCAGAAGAAACATCGGTGCATGGGATAATCCGGTTAGCGTTACTAAATATGAAGGAGCAGGTTCGTTTTGCCCGCAAGCAATTGCAGGGTAATAACCTGACCCAGGCTGTTTTATACAGTGGAGGCGTATTTAGTAAAGATGAACTGGAAAAACAGATTATCTGGCAGGCGTGTCGGCAGTTGCTTCAATTGGATAATCAGTTGATCCGAGATCAGGACGATTTTTCGGAGAAATTGATCCATTGTAAATCCCATCTGGTTGAGCAGTGTGAGAAGGTTTTTTTGTTAGTGTTTCAAGCGGCTCAGTCTTTCCATAGCATCCAAAAACAGTTGAAAGGGAAAGTGCAGTTATCAGAGGTGGCAGTATTAAATGACATTAAGTCACAGTTGTCTGAACTTTTTGCTGCTAACTTTCTGAAAAATGTTAGCTACGACATATTGCAAAACTATCCGCGTTATCTAAAAGGGATTGAACTACGACTAGAGAAGTTCCGTAGGAATTTACGCCAAGAATGTTTATGGAGTGAGCAGCTAAAAGGTTTTATGGATCAATACCAAAAACGTTTGGATAAGCATCAGAAGCAAGGTGTTTATGATCCAGAGCTTAATGAATTTCGATGGATGATAGAGGAGTATCGAGTTTCGCTATTTGCTCAGCAACTGGGAACTCGAAAAACTGTCTCTGAAAAACGGTTAAAGCAGCAGTGGGTGAAGGTTTTACCTTGATTCAGATCAAATTTATTTATGTGTAATACCTTTGTCTCATCGGGAGGGGGGTATTATCGCTCTACAATAGGTTGCACAAGCTCTGTGGGTATGTTGTAATGCGCAAAATTTATGCGTAACTTGCTACTTAAGGTCTTGTATTAAAGGAGTAAATAGAGATCCTTATCTCGGGACTTACTCTTAGCTTTAAGGTATAGCAGCGCAGGTCGGCAGATAATTAAAGAAAACAAATAAATTGCCGACACAGGGATTCAAAAGAAAATGTTTCAATCTAACTGTTTGAAATATGTTCTTTTTATAGTATTTTCATGGTGTGGCTGTGTATAAACGCAGCGATACTAAGAAAAAATAAAATTCACTACTAGTATGTTGAATATATTGAAGGGGAAATGTTGATGAAAAAGTCACTGATTGCTCTGGCTGTAGCTGGCGCTCTGGCTACTCCAATGATCGCTCAGGCTGATGCTACTCTGTACGGTTCTTTCCGTGTGGTTTTGGAAAATGCTGATGGTCAGGATCTAAATCTGAGGGATGATTCTACACGAATCGGTATCAAAGGCGATGTGGATCTAGGTCTTGAAAACACTAAGGGTCTGTTTCACTGGGAAGCAAACCTTTCAACTGCTGATAGCAACCAATTCGGAGCTTCTACTAATGCGGCCAATAATGGTTTGAGTGGTAAAGGTAAGTCCATGTTCGGTGAGCGTCTGTCTTACCTAGGTGCAACCGGCCCTTGGGGTACGGCACTTGTTGGTCGTCAATACCACCCACACTATCTTTGGATCAATCTGGGTTCTACAGGTGCGGGTGTCCTGAATTCTCTGGTCGCTTCTGCTGGAGAATGGGGTTTTCTGGGTAACCAGTCTGATGGTGCTGTTTCTCACAAGCGTGTGGATAACACCGTTGCATACATTTCTCCTGTAATGAATGGTTTTCAGTTTATTGGTGGTGCCGTAGTTGCTGGCACAGGTGACGACAGTGCTGATGATGTTGACGGTTACAATGTTGCAGCTAAATACCATGCTAATGGTCTTACTTTGGCTGCTTCTTTTGCAGAAGTCGATGCTATTGACCGTGAGCTGTTAGGTCTATCAGCTAAATACACTACAGGTGCACTGACGTTAGCTGCCCGTTATGAAGACCGTGAAGTGGGTACCTCTATAGATTCGGATGTTATTGAGGTTTCTGGTGCATACAAAGTAGCTGATAATACTAAGGTTACACTGCGTTTTACACAGAAAGAAGTGAACGATGTTGAAGGTGAGTTGTGGGCTGCTGCTGTAGAGCGTACTATGGGTAAAGGGCGTATTTTTGCAGAAATCTATGAATTTGATTCTGGAGCGGAAAGTTCTGCTACGGAGATGAATGCTTCAGACCGAGTCCTGATTGGTTACCGCGTAGACTTCTAAGTTCGACATTTCCTTCTGGAAATTTGAAAAGGCCTCCTTCGGGAGGCCTTTTTCGTTTTTGGAGCTAGGTTATCTACTGAAGTAGGTAGTCATTTGTTTAGGCCTGGGCTAACGAGCTTTAGAGATCTTTTGTTAGTTCTGGGGATTAATTGTAGTGCCAAAGAGATACTAGCAAGGAGTATTCCTTCAGCACTTTATAGGCAGGTTAATAGCTTAATTTCGCGCTGCTTTAAGCGTATTTGCAATAAGAAACGCTAGTTCTAGAGCTTGTTCACCGTTCAGGCGGGGGTCGCAGTGAGTATGGTAGCGTTCGGCTAGATCGTGTTCAGTGATCTGGTATGCTCCGCCGATGCACTCTGTGACGTTTTGGCCTGTCATCTCAAAGTGAACGCCTCCAGCATGGGTGCCTTCCGCTTTATGTACCTCAAAGAAACCTTTCATTTCTCTTAGCACAGCATCAACGCTGCGGGTTTTATATCCGCTGGAAGCCTTGATGGTATTGCCGTGCATTGGATCTGAACTCCAGATAACCTGTTGGCCTGATGCTTTAACAGCTCGGACCAGTGGTGGTAGAAACTCCGTAATTTTATCTGCACCCATGCGGGCAATAAGAGTAACTCGTCCAGCTTTGTTATCTGGATTGAGGATGGAAAGTAATCTCTCCAGATCACTAACTTCTGTTGTTGGGCCTACTTTGATGCCGATGGGGTTTTGCACGCCTCTTAGGAATTCTACATGGGCGTGATCAGGCTGGCGTGTGCGATCGCCTATCCATAGCATATGCGCCGAGCAGTCATACCAGTCTCCTGAGATGCTATCGCGACGCGTCAATGCTTCCTCATAGCCGAGCAACAATGCCTCGTGGGAGGTGTAAAGGGTTGTTCCGTGAAGTTGTGGTGTATTGCGTGAGGTAATGCCACAAGCCTCCATAAAGCGTACCGCTTGATCTATACGGTCAGCTAGATCTTCGTATTTGTCGCTTAAAGGGCTGTTGCTGACAAAGTGCTGATTCCACTCGTGCACTTGATGTAGATCTGCAAAACCGCCGCTAGCAAAAGCGCGTACTAGATTGAGCGATGATGCCGCTTGGTGATATGCAGTTAGTAAACGCTCCGGATCTGCTTGGCGAGAGGATCTAGTGAAATCTATATCGTTGATGATGTCGCCCCGGTAGCTGGGTAACTCAACCCCATTAATTGTTTCCATGTCTGCGGAACGGGGCTTGGCATATTGGCCTGCAATACGTCCTACTTTCACTACTGGGCAGCTTGCAGAGAAAGTCATAACTACTGCCATCTGCATCAGTACTTTGAAAGTATCGCGGATTTTATTGGCACTGAATTCGCTGAAGCTCTCGGCACAGTCGCCACCTTGTAGAAGAAAAGCTCTGCCTTGAGTGACTTTGGCAAGGTCGGTCTTAAGTTGATTGATCTCTCCTGCAAAAACCAAAGGGGGCATTTGTTGAAGTTTACTTTCGGCTTCTTCAAGGGCTTGAGCGGAAGGGTATTGTGGCTGTTGAGCTATTGGTTTTTCTCTCCAGCTTGAAGGTGTCCAGATTGTTGGAGTCATTTGTATATCCCTACCAATACACATGTATTGGTTACTATAATCTTTGTGATTGAAG
>NZ_JAAEQH010000109.1 GCF_024231755.1 Neptuniibacter sp. | reverse complement strand
TAACTCTGTATCCGGTACTTACGGCTACTTCAAGAAGAAAGGCCTGTGTAAAGGTGACTTCAAAAACAATGTTAACGAACAGCCAGGTTCTGCATCTGTAGTACAGTCTGTTTCTACTTCTCTGAACGCTATCGGTTACTCCGGTATCGGTTACAAGACTGCTTCCGTACGTGCACTGCCTCTGACTAAGAAAGAAGGTTCTGCATTCGTTGAAGCAACTCCACAGAACGCTCTGAACGGCAAGTACCCACTGGCTCGTTCTCTGTACGTTTACGTGAACAAGAAGCCAGGTCAGCCTCTAGCTCCTCTAGAGAAAGAATTCCTGAAGATGGTTATGTCTAAAGTAGGTCAGGAAGTAGTTGTTAAAGATGGCTACATCCCACTACCTGCTGCAGTAGTTAAGAAGCAGATGGCTGCTCTGGGCATGTAATACATCCCAAGCCTAACTTGCTTGACCCGAATAAGGGGGCCAGAAATGGCCCCCTTATTTCGTTTATTACACCTTCTGTAACATTGGTGTAACAAACTTTTAATATTGTACGCGCCGTAATTTTAGTTAACCTCAGGACCCATGTGCCATGAGTACAGAAAACTCAGCAACGACCGAACTGGACTTTGACACTCCAGCGGCCAAGCGACACAGAAACATACGCGCTTTTAAGGATAAGTTTGCGGCTGTAGGTATCGCTTTTGGTGGCATCAGCGTAATTGTCGCAATTCTGTTGATCTTCTTTTACCTTCTTTATGAAGTGGCTCCCCTGTTTGAGTCTGCCGAAATCGAACCATGGCAGGAAAACGAAAAACAGGTCGCTCCTTATCAGATTCCCGGTGAAGGGAAAACGCTTTACCTGACCATGGAAGAGCAGACTGAGATCGGTTTGCGTGTCACTGACGCAGGTCAGATGGTGTTCTTTAACACGCGCAACGGCGAAGTCCTGAAACAGGAAAATGCTGACATCCCTGCCGACGCTTCAGTAACCAGCTTTGCCATTGCATCTGAGTACAGCGGCATCTTTGCACTGGGTTACAGCAACGGTCAGGCGCAGGTCTTTAAGCACAAGTACAAGTCGACCTATCCAAACGGCGTTCGTGTAATCACTCCACAAATTGAATACCCTCTGGGCGCAGAGCTAATTCAGGTGAGTGAAGGACCAGTTGAAGTTCTGGCACTGAACGGCGAAGAGGAAGAGTGGACACTGATTGGTGGTCAGCAGTCAAAACTGACTGCCACTGATGTTAGCTTGACTGAAAATATTATTACCGAAGAGGTTGAAGCAGACACCAGCTCATACGCTCTTCCAGATATGAACATCCCAGCTCAGAAATTACTTCTGATGCCAGATCGTCGCTGGATGATGATCTCCGGTGAAGGCAGCAAACTGGGTATCGTTGATATGAAAGCAGCGGGCGGCCCTAAGGTTACTCAGCTAGTTGACGCTACACAGGGCAAAATCACATCCTTCGAACTGCTACTGGGCGGCAACTCACTGCTTATCTCTGACGATAAAGGCCTTACCTCACAGTGGTTCCTGGTACGTAATCAGGACAATGAGTGGCTGATGACCAAGATCCGCTCTTTCCAGACCGGAAATTCTGCAATCAGCAGCATCGCTATTGAACATCGCCGTAAAGGTTTTGTGACTATCTCCGAAACCGGCAATCTGGCGGTCTACAGCACTACAGCTGAACGTAACTCTCTGAGTGCAGCAGTTGCTAAAGGCAATGTAGACACAATCGCTATGGCACCCCGTTCTAATGCCCTACTGGTTGAACAGAACGGTGAACTGGCGCTATGGAAGATCCACAACGAGCATCCGGAAATTTCATGGAGCGCTCTGTGGGAGAAAGTTTGGTACGAAGGCTATCAGGAGCCAGAATTCACCTGGCAGTCCTCTGCTTCAACCAACGATTTTGAACCTAAATACAGCCTGATGCCTCTGGCATTCGGTACCCTGAAAGCTGCTTTTTACGCGATGCTGCTGGGTACGCCACTGGCAATTTGTGGTGCGATCTACACTGCTTACTTCATGGTTCCGGCGATGCGCCGTAAGGTAAAACCTTTCATCGAGTTGATGGAAGCACTACCTACAGTAATTCTGGGCTTCCTGGCAGGTCTTTGGCTTGCACCTTTTATGGAAGTCAATCTGGCAGGTATTTTTGTCACCATACTGGTGCTTCCGGCTGCCATTATCGGCTTTGCTTTCGCATGGGCGAATGCACCGAAGTCTATTCGCTTTCTGATTCCTGAAGGTTGGGATGCAGCCCTGCTGGTACCGGTTGTTATTGTCGCAACTATGTTCAGCTTCTGGATCGCACCGGGTATCGAGCAGATGCTGTTCGGTACAGAGATGCGCTACTGGGTAAGCAACGAGCTGGGCATTCCGTACGATCAGCGTAACGCGCTGGTAGTAGGTATCGCGATGGGCTTTGCGGTTATCCCAACTATCTTCTCTATCACAGAGGATGCGATCTTCGCAGTACCAAAACACCTGTCCTACGGTTCTTTGGCACTGGGTGCTACACCATGGCAGACACTGGTTCGCGTTGTTATGCCAACAGCGAGCCCAGGTATTTTCTCTGCGGTAATGATCGGTATGGGTCGTGCGGTAGGTGAAACCATGATCGTACTGATGGCAACAGGTAACACACCAATTATGGATGTGAACATCTTCGAGGGTATGCGTACTCTGGCAGCCAACATCGCTGTAGAGATGCCTGAATCCGAAGTGGGTAGTACTCACTACCGAATCCTGTTCCTGGCTGCCTTTGTACTCTTCCTGTTTACGTTCTTCGTAAACACGCTGGCCGAGTTGGTAAGACAACGCCTGCGTAAGAAGTATGGCTCCCTGTAATAGTGCGTATTGAGGATTAATTTGATGAGACAGTCTTTTACTGAATGGACTAAATCCGGCGCACCTTGGGTATGGTTGAATGCCGGTGCCGTCGCGATCTGTATGATCATGGTTGTGGGTCTGTTGAGCCTGATCGCCGTACGCGGTCTGGGCCACTTCTGGCCTGCTGATATAGTGCAAACTAACTACACTGAGAACTCCAACACCATCCGTATGATTGGTGAGCGAGTTCAAACCGTAGAAGTACCTGCTGATCAGCTACGCGATAGTGGTGTTAAAGTACCTGAGGGTACTGAAACGATGGATCGTTTGCTGATGAAGATCGGTAACCGTGACCACGGTGGTACTGACTTTATCTGGGTTCTGGATGCCTTTACTTCTGAGTCATCTAAACCTGAAATGCTGTTTGCGGCGGAACGTCGTGAATGGGGTAACTTCTACGGTTACCTGCGCAGCATTAAAGAATCGGGTAAAGAAGTTGGTGCGCATACTGGTTACGACAAATCAGCAGAGTACCTAACGCTGTGGGATGAATTCCAGAAGCGTATTGAACGTGCTGAGATGATCCATGATCAGATCAAGGATATCGAAAAAGGCAAAATCGGTTCGATCAACTACGAGCTGGAACGTCTGCGCCTTAAAGAACGCTCACTACAGCTGAAAGAAGTTAATGATACTGCTAAATATGCTGCTATCGACGCCCGCCGTGCTGAACTGAACGCTGAGTATGAAGGCCTGCAGGGTGAACTGCTAGACCTTTACAATGCCGTTAACCGTGACAGCATCACAGCTGAGATCGCCAACGGTAAAATCGTTGAGTTCAAAGTTGCTCACGTTGTTCGCGCATTCCTGCCAAACGATATGGGTCTGGGCGGCAAACTCGGCCACTACTTTGCTAAAGTTTGGGAATTCCTCAGCGATGACCCACGTGAAGCAAATACCGAAGGCGGTATCTTCCCAGCGATCTACGGTACGGTTCTGATGGTAATCATCATGTCAGTACTGGTAACACCATTCGGTGTTGTTGCAGCCGTTTACCTGCGCGAATACGCAAAACAGGGTTTTGTAACCCGTGTAATCCGTATCGCGGTAAACAACCTGGCTGGTGTACCATCCATCGTATACGGTGTATTCGGTCTTGGTTTCTTCGTTTACTTCCTGGGTGGTCACATAGATGACGCATTCTTCCCAGAAGCAAAGCCAGCACCGACATTTGGTACACCAGGTCTGATGTGGGCATCGATCACTCTGGCACTGCTGACAGTACCCGTTGTAATTGTTGCAACAGAGGAAGGTCTGACCCGAATCCCACGTGCGATTCGTGAAGGCTCTCTGGCACTGGGTGCGACCAAGTTTGAAACCCTGATCAAGATTGTAATCCCGATGGCCAGCCCGGCTATCATGACCGGTGTGATCCTGGCGATCGCGCGTGCTGCAGGTGAAGTAGCACCGCTGATGCTGGTAGGTGTAGTAAAACTGGCGCCAAGTCTGCCACTGGACGGTAACTATCCGTTCCTACATCTGGATCAGAAATTTATGCACTTGGGCTTCCACATCTACGATGTAGGTTTCCAAAGCCCTAACGTTGAAGCGGCTCGTCCGCTGGTTTACGCAACAGCGTTCCTGCTGGTGGCGGTAATTGCGATGCTGAACTTGTCAGCTATCCAGATCCGTAACCACCTGCGTGAGAAATACAAAGCGCTTGAGATGTAATCGAAACCAACGGACAACGAACAGAATTTTTAAAGGTTGCTAAAATGACTAGCGAAGCTAAAACACACGCAATTGATATTTCTTCTATGCAGCGCGACAGCCGCATCCTGAACCTTGAGGAAGAGACACTGGCCCTTAAGGTTAACAACCTGAAACTGAGCTACGGCGACAACGAAGCCCTGCACGGTATCGACATGCGCATTCCTAAGAATCGCGTAACAGCTTTCATCGGCCCATCCGGTTGTGGTAAATCCACACTGCTGCGTTGCTTCAACCGTATGAACGATCTGGTTGATGACTGCCATATCACAGGTGAGATCCTGCTGGATGATAACAACATCTACGAGCGTAGCGTTGATATCGCTGAGCTGCGTCGTCGTGTAGGTATGGTATTCCAGAAGCCAAACCCATTCCCTAAATCGATCTATGAAAACGTTGCTTACGGTCTGCGCATTCAAGGCGTAACCAAGAAGCGCGTAATTGATGAAACGGTAGAGTGGGCACTTAAATCCGCAGCACTGTGGGATGAAGTGAAAGATCGTCTGCACGAAAGTGCACTAGGCATGTCCGGTGGTCAGCAACAGCGTCTGGTAATCGCACGTACTATCGCTGTTAAACCAGAAGTACTGCTGTTGGACGAACCGGCTTCCGCTCTGGACCCGATCTCCACACTGAAGATTGAAGAGCTGATCCACGAGCTGAAAAAAGACTTCACAATCGTGATCGTAACTCACAACATGCAGCAGGCAGCACGTGTCTCTGACTACACTGCATTCATGTACATGGGTGATCTGATCGAGTTTGGCGTAACAGATACTCTGTTCACCAACCCAGATAAGAAACAGACTGAAGACTACATCACTGGCCGTTACGGTTAATTGGGGAAGGATTAAACATGGAAATTAATACTGGAAATTACTCCACGCATATCTCTGGTCAGTTTAACGAAGAACTGGAACAGATCCGTACCCAGCTACTCACTATGGGCGGTATTGTAGAACGTCAGGTACACGATTGTATCGATGCGCTGCTGAATGGTGATGCAGAACTGGCTGAGCAGTCCCGTAAAGTGGACAAGCAGACTAATGAAATGGAAGTTCTGATCGACGAAGAGTGCACCATGATCATCGCTCGTCGTCAGCCTGCTGCCAGCGACCTGCGTCTAATCATCGCTGTATCCAAAGCGACAACTAACCTGGAACGTATGGGTGATGAAGCAAGCCGTATCTGCCGCCACGCAATTGAGCTGGTAGAAGAAGGTGAATCACCACGCGGTTATCAGGAAGTACGTCACATCGGTAATCTGGTACGTGAAATGGTTAAGGATGTACTGACTGCCTTTGCCCGTAACGATACTGAGCTGGCTTACCGCGTAGCGAAAATGGATAAGTCTGTTGACCAGGAATACCGCTCTGCAATGCGCTCTCTGGCAACCTTCATGATGGAAGATCCGCGCTCTATCTCCAGCGTAATGAACGTAATCTGGGTACTACGTAGCCTGGAACGTATTGGCGATCATGCACGCGCGATGGCCGCTCACCTAATCTATCTGGTAAGCGGAACTGACGTACGTCACAGTAGCCTAAAGCAGATAAAACAAGCGGCTCGCCCGGAGGATACAGAGTAAAATCTGAATCTGTTCTGAATAAAAAGCGGCCTTTCTGGGCCGCTTTTTTTTGCCTTTTCGGCTAAAGGTTTTCCCTAATTTGGTCGATAAGTTTAAAACCACTTCACTGAGCTAAGTCTGACTGATACTGAAAACCTTATGCTTCAATACACTGTCTACGCCGATCTAAACTGTCCTTTCTGCTATGCCCTGCATGAGCAGCTACACCAGTTTGGTCTTCTCGAGCAGTTAGAGTGGCGTTTGGTAGAACATGCTCCAGATATAGAGGTTTACAACAAAACCGCCGAGAGTCAGGCAGAGCTTGCCAGTGAAGTGTTTGTTGTTCGTAGTCGAGCACCACAAGTAGAACTGGCATTACCGAAAAAGCGCAGTGACAGTCGCTTCGCCAGCCTCTGCGTGATCCAAGCCGCTGAGATTGATAGCAGAAAAGCCATAGAACTCCGCCGCCTCCTCTACAGAGCGCTATGGGTAGATGGGCGTGATATTGCTGATGTTTCCGTTATTTATGAATGCCTGATCGAAGCTGGATTGCCTGCTGAAGTAAATATTGAGGAGCCACAAGAGAATCTCCTTAGTAACTGGCAACAAAGCTGGGAAGAAGGTGACTACAATCTACGTATTCCCGTGCTGAGTTGCGATGATGGCCGTACCACCCTAGGTTTGCCAAGCCCAGAGGATCTAATAGCCTTTTTTAAAGGTGAAGAGATCTCCTCACAGGATCAGGTTAAACCGGGATGCCCACGTAGTGAGCAACAAACCATCGCAATCTACTGTGATCACAGCCTAGAGAAAATCTGGCCGGTTATCGCAGTGCTCCGAAACGAATACAACATTCTCCTGCCTTCCAGCCTGCAGGAGTTGAAAACACTACTACACGATGATCCACCCGATCTGCTGCTCCTGAGTACTGAGCAGCAGTGGCAAGATATGTTCGCTCTATGTCGGGAATGCGGCGAGAACCAAGATGAACTGCCTCTACCTGTTGCCTTTATCAGCCGAGACACTGACGAACAACTAGAACTGGAAGCCTATAATGCAGGCGCATCTGATTTTCTGATTCTGAACCGTTCCCCTGCAATTTTGCAGGCACGAATTCAGATTTTGATGCAGCTTAAACACTCTCAGGATCAACTGGCCCGCTCCGCACGAGTTGATGGTCTGACTCAGGTAAACAACCGCCGTGAATTTGAACGCAGTATCGAAACAGAGTGGCGCCGGGCACAACGCTCCAAGCGTAATCTAATCCTGATAATGATCGATATCGATCACTTCAAAACATTTAACGACTTTTACGGACATTTAGCCGGTGACGGCTGCCTGCGTACCGTAGCACAGACCATTAAGAAAACGGTTCAACGTGCTCAGGATATGGTTTGCCGTTACGGCGGAGAAGAGTTTGCGGTGATCTTGCCAGATACCGACATCGATGGCGCAATCACGCTTGCTGAACGTATCCGCCAGGCTGTAGCTGACCTGGGAATTAAGCATGAAAAATCAGAGACTGCTGAGATAATCACAGTAAGCGCTGGTTTAGCTTCCATAAAACCAGCGCAAGGTGGTACACCACATGAACTGATCCAGCTCGCCGATAAAGGGCTCTATGCGGCTAAAGCTGGCGGCCGTAATCAGGTAGCGCTTATATCCCCGGCATCGGAATAAACCCCGGTAAAGTTTTTATCTGTTCAATCCATTTAAGAATCTCAGGGTAATCATCCAGACTAATGCCCCCTTCACGCGCCAGAGCCACATAAGGCATCACAGCACAATCCGCGATTGTTGCTTGTTCTGCTGCTAACCATTGGTTCTGCGATAGATGAGATTCCAACAACCCCAGAATACGATCTGAAATGACTAGTGTTCTCGCTTTATCCAACTCAAAACCAAACTTATCCACAAGGCGTGCACTAGCGGGACCGTTCTGGATCTCATTAGCTGCCGTAGATAACCACTGTTGTACCAATGCCTGCTCTGCAGCATCCTGAGGGTACCAGTCATCATTCGCATATTGCCTAGCCAGATAAACCAGAATAGCCTGCGAGTCCCTTAACACCACCTCTCCATCTTCCAGTACAGGCAGTTCACCCCATGGATTTAAGTCGATAACTGGCGCTTGTTTATGCTTTCCCGCCATAAAATCGACCGGTACCAAATCCAGCTGAATACCCGCTAAAGCAGCGAATAGGCGGACCTTATAGCAGTTTCCGGATAACTCTAGATCATACAGTTTCATCATCTTATTCCTTACTTACTTGCAAATAGATCAAGTGCCTCAGCTTCACTGAATCTGGGCGTGATATGTTGTGAGCAATTCCAATCAAATGCTTCCAGCCGCAGAACAACATAGGATTCAGCTGATGCATTAGAATATACAGACAGCCTCTCAGGTAGCTCTTGTGGCAAAAACATCGTCGCTTCAGCTAAGATTTTTAGACGTCTTTTATGGGCATAATCCATCAAAAATAGAGCTACTCGGTTGTTACTGCTTAAATTACCCAGACTCTGGAACTGTCCATTACCTGAGTAATTGGCAAAGCAGAGCAGACTTTCATTTACGACGGTCAAAAACCCTGGCTCACCACCGCGATGCTGGATGTAAGGCCAGCCTTCTGTGGATACTGTTGCCATATAAAAGCTATCCCGTTGGGCAATAAATTGTGTTTCCCTTTCCCCCAAACGATCAAAATCAGGCATTCGCTTACGAACAGTTTGCGAACGCTCATAACTACCAAACTGTTGTTGTGTAGCTTGTACATCCGCCGTAAATGTCAGATCACTAAAACGGTGCCCCATTAGCAGCCTCACCCTTAAATTAAATACCCGCCCATCTTCACCGAAAACACTATTCGCAATAAATAGACCCAACACCATTTTAATAATGCATTTTCTGCATTAATCTGTAGATATGAATAAGCTCAAAGCGATGTCCATTTTTGTAAAAATTGTCGAGTGTGGAAGTTTAACCGGCGCTGCCGACAAGCTATTTATGTCGCAATCATCTGTTGTGCGGGCTTTAGCGAGCCTTGAAAAGGAGCTGGATACACAACTACTTTACCGCACAACCAGACGGCTGAAATTGACTGAAGAGGGAGAGGAATACTTTAAGCGCTGCCGTCATATTCTGTTAGACATAGAAGATGCAGAAAATGCACTTAATCAACGCCAGACCTCACCAAAAGGGATCATCCGGATAACAGCGCCGATTACCTTCGGCCGCTTGCATTTAGCACCTGTCATCAATGAGTTTCTTGCAGAATATCCAGAAATGGAGGTTGAGCTACTACTACTCGACCGAGTGGTAGATCTTATCGAAGAGGGGATGGATATCGCCCTGCGTATTGGTCCGCTACCCGATTCAACGTTGATGGCTAAACAAGTTGGGGAAGTAAGTTACAAAGTTTGCGGAAGCCCGGATCTGATCGATAGCGAGGGAAAGCCCTCCCACCCAACAGAACTTAATAAGTTCAGCTGTATTCACCTTACAGCTCTGGCATCTCATGCTAAATGGCCTTTTTATGATAAAGGCACCCTACATAAAATCAGTGTTAATGGGCGATATAAAACCAATCATGTGGAAACGGCATTAGATGCCTGTAAACAGGGACTAGGCTATGGTCAGTTTCTCAGCTACCAGGTTGCCTCTTTTATCGAAAAAGGGGAACTGCTCCCGGTTTTGCAAAAGTTCGAGACCAATCCCCTCCCCGTTAATCTTGTGTATCCACATAGCCGTCAACTTTCTTCCCGTAGCAGGGTATTTATTGATTGGGCGATACCCCGCCTAAAAAGACGCTTAAGCGGGATGGGAAGTTAGTTGTTCCAGTACTGGGCTAGAGGTGGGAACCTTTCAATCAATCCCTCTCTACCCAACTCTTCCATTAGGGCCATATTCCGTTCTGGGATCTCATCTGGATTTTTGTAATGGGTCAGAACACGTGCCATCTGCCCTTCACGGATAATATGAATGGTTGGAAAAGGGGCACGGTTGGTCCAGTTGCTAATGTCATCTTCAGCTACACCCCCAAAGCAATATTGCGGATGGAAGCTGGCTAACTGGAAGACACCCTCTAACCCCGCCTGCTCCAATACTGATTGGCAAAGATCCAGCAGATCAAGGAACTGTTCAAAATCTGCCGCCATATGCGTGAACGTGACAAGAGACGTAGAAAGCTCCTCTTCCTCGGCTCGCTGTATCCGTTCAAGTTCAATTAGGAAATCCCGAACGGCCATTTCAAAATCAGTGGCATCAGATACGGCATAGCGGATTGTTTCATTACGCACTTCAGGTGCAGCAAAGGGACATAGATTCAGACCAACCACCATTTTTTCAACCCATTGTTGGATCAAATCAGCGGCCTGTTCTGCAGGGAAAGCAAAGAGTTGTTTAGTCATCGCCGCATGGTAACACAGGCGGTGTAAGGGGGCAGGTTTAAACCTGTCCCCAGAATTGAACAATTCTGCTAAGATAGCGCCACGTTTTTAATGACCTTTGTTAAAGGCGTTTATTAAGGACATAAACACAGTGCCTACCACCGCTTTAACTCGGCAAAGCTTTGATACCCGTTGGACTACATTACGTCGTTCCTACCATCAGGTAGCACCGGCTGAGTGGTATTCATGGCTTACCGATAGTGGCTCCCTAACACAACGGCTGGTCAAACTTAGCCGGGGGGACTTTCGGGTCGAAGTGGTCCGACAAGGCTGGATGCGTCCAACCCGCTCCGAAGCCAAGGCGCTTAACATGCGCAGCCGTCAATATGCATTGGTTCGCGAAGTTCAGCTAATCGGCACAGGAAAACCCTGGGTTTATGCACGGTCTATCATCCCTGCTCAAACCCTCACCGGCCGTCAGCGCCAGCTGAGAATGTTAGGTAATCGTTCTTTAGGCTCTCTACTTTTTACAGACCCCAGTATGCGCCGGGGGCCACTGCAGATTAGCTGTCTGCGTCTGCAAGACCAACGTAAAGTTTGGGCACGGCGCTCTGTATTTTACCTATCAGACAAACCTCTTCTGGTCTGTGAGGTTTTCCTGCCAGAGCTACAACAGGTAAACTAAGCGTCACATCACAACAGCTAACATTAGTCTGAAAATTTATGCCTGCTAATACTCAAACACCACAGATGCCCTGGACCGAAAAGCTGCGTTACTTCGGGCAATTGATGCGTGTTGAAAAGCCAATAGGTACTTACCTGCTACTCTGGCCTGCATTCTGGGCATTGTGGGTAGCCGCTGAAGGCATTCCAGCTTATGACATTCTGTTTATCTTTGCTGCAGGAGTATTCCTGACCCGATCTGCAGGTTGTGTTATCAATGATTTCGCTGATCGTAAGATTGATGGTCATGTAAAACGCACAGCCCAACGACCTATCCCTGCAGGAAAAGTAACAGCTAAAGAAGCTCTGGTGCTGTTTACCATATTGATGCTTATTGCCTTTGTGTTGGTCCTGTTTACGAATATTCAAACCATCATGCTTTCTGCTGGTGGTCTGCTACTTGCAGCCTGCTATCCGTTTATGAAGCGGTACACCCACCTACCTCAGGTGGTACTAGGGGCTGCATTTGCCTGGTCAGTGCCAATGGCCTTCACCGCAGTAACAGAAACAGTACCCACTCTGGCCTGGCTGATCTATATCGCCACCCTTCTATGGACTGTTGCTTACGACACCATGTATGCCATGGTGGATCGGGATGATGATTTAAAAATTGGCGTAAAATCTACCGCCATCCTTTTTGGTGATGCTGATAAATTGATTATCGGGATTCTGCAGATAACCACCCTTCTCACTTTAATCATGCTTGGTGCTCAGTTATCTCTGGGCATTGCCTATTATCTGGGCCTTGTAGCAGCTGGCGCCCTGTTTCTGTATCAGCAGTATCTGATCAAGGATCGTGATCGGGACGCCTGCTTTAAAGCTTTTCTTAACAATCACTATGCGGGCATGGCGATCTTTATCGGGCTTGGCTGCCATTACCTTTTGCAGCAATACCTATAAAAACAGGTCGTTTTTCGGTCATTTACTTGCGAAAACGCTTTGCTTGTCATATTTGTGTAACACAATTGTCTTCTAATATCCGCGTCGATAAATTGAGTAGAAAAGGGCAATAACACAATGTCTGCGTCAAAACGCGTACTTATCGTTGATGATGAAGCTCCAATCCGTGAGATGATCGCTGTCGCGCTAGAAATGGCAGGATACGAATGCATGGAAGCGGATAATGCTAACAAAGCACACGCGCTGATCGTTGATGATAAGCCAGATATGGTTCTGCTGGACTGGATGATGCCAGGTGCCAGCGGTATAGAATTTGCCCGCCGCTTACGCAAAGAAGAAGCAACCGCTGATATCCCTATTATCATGCTTACAGCTAAGGGAGATGAGGATAACAAGATCAAAGGTCTTGAAGCCGGTGTTGATGATTACATCACCAAACCGTTCTCACCGCGTGAATTGGTTGCCCGCCTTAAGACGGTCCTTCGTCGAACTACACCAAAAGGCATCGAAGAGCCGGTAACTGTCGACGGACTTACTCTTGATCCGATCTCTCACCGAGTTACTGCTGATGACGCCCCGATAGAACTGGGTCCGACTGAGTTCCGCCTGCTACAATTCTTCATGACTCATCAGGATCGCGCCTATTCCCGTGGCCAACTTCTGGATATGGTATGGGGCGGCAACGTTTACGTTGAAGAACGTACAGTGGATGTTCATATCCGTCGTTTACGAAAAGCGCTTGGCGAACGCCACGATTATCTGGTACAAACAGTGCGCGGAACAGGATATCGCTTCTCCTCTAATGTTGCCTGAAGTGTAAAAGGCAAACTTCTGTAAAGGAAAAACCATGCAAAGAAATCGCCACTCAATCTTGACCAGCCTACTGCTGGTGAGTGGTATAGCCTTTGCCATCGGTTTAATACTTGGTATTCCCGGCTGGTTCACAGCCATAGCCCTTTTTGTTTGGGGACTGTTTCAAGTTAAACAGTTCAATCGCCTTAATGACTGGCTACAAGCAAAAGAGGAACTTGCTGAACCACCTGAAAGCTCTGGTCACTGGGGAGAGCTATTCGACGAACTTTCCCGTATGAAACGCCGCCAGGATTCCCGCGAGAATCTGTTGCGCAATGTTATCTCCCGTTTTCAAGACTCCACGGCAGCCCTGCCAGATGCGATCATTATTATTGATGGTCAGCATAACCTGGAGTGGTGGAATAATGCTGCAAACCGCTTACTAGGTCTGAGTGACCGTTCCGATCGCGGCAAACCAATCATGAACCTGCTGCGAGACCCCCGTTTCATCCGTTACTACAAACGGGGCCAATATACTGATCCCATTAATCTGCCCTCACCTGCGCGCTCTGAAATTCAGATTCAATATCAGATCACTCCGTTCGGTGATGGTGACCGTCTGCTAGTTGCCCGTGATGTGACTAGGATAATGCGTCTGGAGCAGACCCGTCAGGACTTTGTTGCTAATGCCTCTCACGAGCTGAGAACGCCCCTGACTGTGATTCGCGGCTATCTTGAAACCTTCCTCGACCAGGAACTTCCTCGCCCTCTGGTGCGAGGGCTTACCTCTATGCAACAGCAAGCACGTCGCATGGAGAATCTGGTTTCAGACTTGCTGCTACTCTCACGACTGGAAGCCAGCCACCATATTTCTGATGAACAGCCTATCCAGATTCACAGCATGATCCAGCATATTATGGAAGGCGCTGAGCAACTGGCAAAAGAGAAAGGCCACCAATTCAAGCTGGAGCTGGATCTGGAACATGATCTCTCTGGTCAGGAAATTGAGCTACACAGCGCGTTTTCAAATTTGGTATATAACGCTGTTCGTTACACACCGAGTGATGGCAATATCCGTATCAAATGGTGGGTCGATAACAGCGGCGCTCATTTCTCTGTGAAGGATAACGGACCTGGCATTGAATCGATCCATCTTCCACGCCTAACCGAACGTTTCTATCGTATTGATGAAAGCCGTTCATCCGCCAGTGGTGGAACGGGCCTTGGGCTCGCTATCGTAAAACACGTACTGGCCCGTCATGGTGGTCAGTTGACGATCAAGAGTAAGGTCGGTAAGGGCAGTACTTTTGCCTGCCACTTCCCCAAAGAGATGATTCTTAAAGCGGAACAGCCGGAAGAAGGCGAGTCAGAAGCTCTGTCACATATGCCGGTAGAGAGCGACGAGAATAATCAGCAGCCCACTGCATAAGCCCTACCTTCCAACATGATCCAATTAGGTAGCCGGATTCCTGCTTCCGCAGGAATCACTTAGGATAGGTTTACTTCAATCTTTTCTGGTCCAGATCAATCTCCGTTGAAGCATGAGCTTCAACCCAGTAGATAGTCGCCCCCACTACCGCAGCAGGCATAATGATCAAATTCACCAATGGGATCATCATTCCCACCTGAATCAAACCACCAAACCCTATGGATGTTAGACGATCGGTTTTAAGCATCATTTTCATGTTCTTAAAGCTGACCTTGTTGTTATCCATTGGGTAGTCACAGTACTGAATCGCCATCATCCAGGCACCAAACAACAGCCACAACAGTGGCGAAATCACGTTGATAACAGGAATAAAAGAGATCACCAGAAGAACAAGTAGACGGGGCAAGTAATACGCCAGTTTTGATAGCTCTCGACCGATTGCTCGCGGTATCAACGCGACAACCGCTTTCCAGCCTTCATCCTGGATCACATCGCCACGCAAGCGTTTCTCAACTTTCTCAGAGAGAAAACCGTTAAAAGGTGCAGCAATCAGGTTAGCTATGATTGAAAAACCATAATAAACAAACACTGCCACCAGCAGCGCCATCATCGGCCATAAAATATAGTGTAGCCATTGCAACCACTCCCAATCCGGAAGAAAGGTCGTAATCAACGTATCAACCCAACCACCAAAGTTACTGAACAGCAGCCAGATTGCAGAGATAAACAGAACAATATTGGTCAGTAACGGGACCAATACAAAGGGACGGATCTGAGGATCGGGCAACATCTGCAAACCACGCAGCAGATAACCCGCTCCCCTTACAGGGTTTCCTTTCATAAATACCTTAATAGAGCACGAATAGGGCTATTCGAATCACAACAGCCACAATCATCATCGATAAACCGGCACGGTTTACATTAAATTCGCGCCGGGTCATTTCCATAGTTGGCTTCCAGAACTCAACCAGTGATTTATAGTCCTTGGTACGACCAGCATACATCGCTAGTGACACCAGAAATACCAGTAAACCACCCCAAAATAAAAACTGTTCTAACATTGCCAGATACATTACATTCGCCTTTACTTATTGCGGAACCAGTTCTTATCTATATGGTCCCTTGAATAGAAAACAAGCCTAACAAAAAACAGAGTTTTCGGCTGCACTGCCTTAGTAAAAGCCAGTGTATCCAGTGGAGTAGTAGTAAATGAAAGCGATACAAATCAGTCAGTTCGGTTCCAACGAAGCGCTAACATATACCGAACTGCCCGAACCGGAACTGAATCCAGGCCAGGTTCTGATCAAGAATAAAGCAGCCGGGGTAAACCCTATCGACTGGAAAACCTGCTCTGGCGGTGGTGCAGCCCCATTTATTGGCGACCTACCCTTTGTCCCAGGCTGGGAGTTTGCTGGCACTGTAGCCAAAGTTGCAGATGATGTGGCTGATTTTAAAGAGGGTGACGAAGTATTCGGCTTTATCAATTTTCCGGAACGCGCAGGATGTTTTGCCGAATATGTTGCGGTTCCTGCGGATCAGATCAGCTTACGTCCGCACGATTTGCCCGTAGAAGCCGCTGGCGGATTAGGATTAGCCGGTCTGACCGCGTGGCAGGCACTGTTTGATAAGGGCCAGTTACAAGCATCACAGAAGGTGGTTATTCTGGCAGCAGCGGGCGGTGTTGGTCATTTGGCTGTTCAATTGGCTAAATGGATGGGTGCACGTGTCGTTGCAACCGCTTCATCAGAAAATCATGAGTTTCTTCGTGAGCTCGGGGCAGATCAGGTTATCGATTACAGAACTGAAAACATTACCGACCATGTTGATAATGTTGACTTGGTTATTGATGGCGTTGGCGGCGAGGTAGGCATCGATGCCCTCCGCTGTGTAAAACCGGGCGGAACGCTGGTGACCTTACCTTCAGTGACTAAAGACGAGGTCATCGCGGCAGGTAAGCAGATGAAGGTTAACGTTGAACCTATCCGTGTTGAACCAAATGCGGAACAGCTTGATCGTTTGGCAGGTCTAGCAGCAGACCGTAAACTGCAGTTGCAGCTTGCCCAGACATTCCCACTGGAGAATATTGGTGAAGCGTTTGATGCTAGCAGAACTGGGAAGGTTAAGGGTAAGTTGGTGCTAACTATCTGAGCATTGTGGGGACAGACTTAAGTCTGTCCCTTATCACGATTTATACACAAGCTTCCGCAAGCAGATTATCCACCTGATCCAACAACTGGTTTTCCGTCCACGGTTTAGTGACATAGGCACTCACACCCGCTTCATTAGCCTCCTCACGGTGCTTATCCGTAGAGCGTGATGTAATCATCATGATTGGAATATGGGCTGTCTCGTCACGGTTACGTACCACGTTAGAAAGCTCTACCCCACCCATTCGCGGCATCTCCATATCGGTGAGAATAAGATCAGGTTGTTTCTTACGGATCTGATTCAATGCATCCAGGCCATCAATCGCCGTGGTCACCTCATATCCGGTATCCTGCAGTAGGCTCGCTAGAGACTTACGCGCACTCAATGAGTCATCAACCACCAGCAAACGCGGTAACTCAAATAGTTCTTCTGGGGCGGGCAGGAAGCTGTGATCCACCAGAGCAGAACGCTGGTAACGGATACGGGCAGGCAGATCCACAATGGGCGCTGCCTCACCGTTGGCCAGAATGGTCAGGCCGGGAATACCAGGCAAGTCTGGGATATAGTCACCCGTTTGCTTGAATGCAAGCTCACGGTGAGCAATAACCTCTTTCACCAATACCGCCACCCTTTCACCCTGTGCCATATTCACGATCAATACTGGATATACGGCTCCCGCTTCCTGATAGTCAAAAGCCCTCTCGGCTAATAGACTTTCCAACATATAGGCAGGATAAGTCTCACCATCGTGACTGAAGGTCAGCTGATCATTTTGCTCCTCTAAGCGACCATCCAGCGAGATCAAGCTCTGCTCAATACCGTGACCGGCGAGTGCAAAGATTTGACGGCCACAACGTACAAGTAGAGTGCGCACCATCAACGAACTTGAAGGCATGGAAAGCTGGAAGCTGGTGCCCTTACGCGTCTCGGAACGGATATCCAGTGTGCCCTGCAGACGTAAGATCTGCTGATACACCACATCCATACCAATACCACGACCGGACAGCTGATTGACTTCACTACGCGTGGAGAAGCCAGGTATCAGAATCAAGCGCTGAACCTCATCTTCACTCAGTTCCAGACCCGGCTCGATCAACTTTTTCTCTTCCGCAACCGCTTGAACGCGCTGAGTGTTAATGCCGTCACCATCATCTTCACAGGTTACCCGGATCTGATCACTCAGCGTTGAAAAGCTCAGTTTAATAGTACCTTGCTCGGGCTTACCCCTTTGTTGGCGCAGTGCCATCGACTCCAAACCATGATCTACCGCATTACGGATTATGTGCAACAGCGGATCTGCTAGCTGGTTAAGGATTTGGCTGTCTACCTGGGTCTCTTCACCCTCGATGACCAACTCTGCTTGTTTGCCTGTTGCACGGCACGCCTGACGTAAGATCCTCTGCAGTCGGGTGGTGATACTCTTCACCGGTACTAGACGAGTACTGAGTACGTTTTCCAGTGTTTCTTTCTGTAGACCCGATTGCGCAATATGCAGAGTGTTGAGGCTCTGTATATGCCCCTCCATCTCCTGCTGAACTTCACGTACATCGGCCACTGCCTCCTGTACACGAGAGATGGTGGTATGCAATTCGTTGTAGCGATCCATCTCCAGTGGATCAAACTCATCGGAGTTTTCATCCAGTTTGGGCTGCAAGGTCATCTGCTCACTAAACTGTTGCTCCATCTCAAACAGAGTACGTTGCAGAATACGGTGACGATCACGATTTGTACGGGTAAAGCTACGCAGTTGACCGATCTCTTCATCCAGCTGAGTGTTCAGCGTACTGGACTCACCCACCAAGCGGAAAAGGTTGTCTAGCACAGGGCGCGGGACACGGAAAACCGGATTTTCCGGTTTGGCAGTCGTGACCTCTGGTAACTCAGCCTGAGCATCTTCAACACCTGAAACTTGCACGGAGGTTTCAGATTCCGCCTCATCCTGCTCTAACGCCGCAGCACCTTCGGTTTTCAGCCGATAATCCCAATCCATAATCTGTTGCAGGACTGGCAGAGCATTATCCGGCGATGGGGTGCCATCGGTAACACTATCACTCATTGCCGCCAAGCAGTCGGATGCCACCTGGAGATCTCTGCTCAAACCAGCAGAAGGTAGCAGACTATGGTCCGCCAAGAAGTCGAGTAGATCCTCCAGGTTATGAGCCAGGTTGGCTAACCCTCGTATACCCGCCATATTTGCCAAACCTTTCAGGGTATGCACGGCACGTTGCGAGCCACGCAATCCATTCTGATCACCCTGTTCTAGCAGGCGTTGCAGATTGTCCTGAAACTCATCCGCAAGCTGAGGTAGCTCGGTATGCAACATATCCAGCAGTTGCGGATCTACCTCTTCCGATTCACCCAGCTCTACGTCTTCTGGCTTAGCCTGGAGTTGCTCAATATCTTCGCTAGCCTGCAAAGACGCAAGGGCGAGTAAGCCCATGATGAATGAGGCTTCTTCCGTATTTGGAGTAGAAGGCAGTTGCGCATCAATAAACTGATCCAGCAGTGCCTGTTGGCGCTCATAGATACTGATATCAACAAAGTACTCCTGCATGGCAGCAAAGCAGGACTGGACCGAGAGAATAATTTCTTCACTCAGTGGTAACTGGTTCCCATGCAGATAACGGAAATTATGCAGCAAACCTTCACTGAGCACCTTTGCACCGAGTAGATGCAGGGTTCCAAGGGCCCGAATCACAGAGGCAAGAGTTTCTTGGGTTACTTCGAGGTCGATTTGGAGATCAGAACCTTGCTGCTGCCATTGCTCCTGCAGTGCAGCGATGCTCTGGGAGAGCATTGCCACAACATCCGGGGCAACTTCCGGGCCTTCCTGCTCCAGCAGTGAAAAGTCGATTTCACAAAATGCAGGAGGCTTTGGAAGCGCCTCACTCAGTGCAGACCCGCTCTCATTCGCAGCAGTTGGTTCATCACCACTTAAACGCTGCAGATCCTGCAATAGAATCTCTTCAAGGAAACTCAGATCCTCATCAGGTACAGGATCAGGCCACTGGCTATCCGCCATCTTTAGGAACAGGTTAGCAAGGGAATTAGTTTCCTCATCACCTGACAAAAGGATCAATAGCTCTGTATTCAACTCCAATAAAAGGGGATGCAGTGTTTCATCTTCAACCTGACCGATTAGCTCTGCGTACAATGCCAACAGATCAGAAACTCCGCTGAAATCCTCTTCAGAGCAGCGATCTACCAACTCATAGAGTTCTTCGCTAACGGTATCCAGTTGCTCAAGCTGATCAGGTAAGTCTGCCAATACAACTTTGATTTCGGCGCAAGGGGTGGGAGCATGAAAATCATCTTCGTTTTCTTCAGCCTTAGAGCATTCTTCCACTGACGGAAGCTGCAGATCAGTCGGCTCTTCTGCCTGACATAATGCGGCGCAATCCGCACTTAGCAATTCAAGCAGGAACTCACTGTCCTCTTCAGGTAGAGGTTCAGGCCAATTGCTATTCTGCAAGCAGGTGATTAACTCCGTACTTACCTGCTTAGGGGAAGCACTAAAGATCTGTTCAAGCAGGTAATCCACCCGCTCCAGCACAGGTTTCACCTGAGTCTGCTGTACCTCATCCAGCTGCTCCAGCTGCTCCGCATATAGGGCGAGGAAGTCAGAGATACCTGACAGATCTGCCTCACTGAATTGATCAACCTGCTGATAAAGCTCACCAACAAGTTCAGTAACCGGCGTTCCCACTTTATGACAAAGGCGCTGCTTTGCAATCAGCCACTCAATTGCCATCTTCGGATCAAACATCGTGTTTATCCTACTCAGACTCAGGATGCCGCCAGCTTAAAGACGCTGACCGAACGCTGCAGTTCATCTGCGGCATTTACCAACTCATCTGACAGTTGTGCCTGTTGCTTCATCTCTGAGTTGGTCGCCTGGGTTGTTTCATCGATACTACTTGCACGTACTCGCAGTTCTTCCGCAACTTTCGCCTGTTTAACCGAGCTTTGTGCGATACGAACAACCGACTCTACAAGGGTCTGTGTTGTCGAACGCGTCTCACCCATACGCTCACCCGCCTCTTCGGCTAGTCGCGTACCTTCTACTACATCGGTGATTACGTTGTTGATTACGTTGATGGTATCCGCAGTCTCGAGCTGAATATTGTTTACCAGAGATTCGATTTCAGAGGTCGCTTCACGGGAGTTCTCCGCCAGACGCTGTACCTCATCTACTACCACCATCAGACCACGGCCTGCTTCACCGGCTGAGGCCGCGTGCATACTCGCATTCAGTGAAAGTACGTGGGTACGCTCCGAGATGTTGTTGATCAGGTTTACGATACCACCGATCTCCTGAGAACGTTCGCCCAGACGCTTAATACGTTTTTCCGCTTCGTGGATGGTCTGGCGGATTTTGTTAATACTGTCGATAGTCTGAGATACCGAATCCATCGCTGTCTCAGATGTTTTCATTGCCTTTTGCGAAGCCGTGTTGGAAAGAGCTGCCAGTTTTGAGATCAATTCCATTGTACGGATCGCCGAGTCCAGACCTTCAAGTGTTTGACTGATCTCTTCCTGCTCTCGTTCTGCGTGGCTAAGTACCATTGCAGACTGTGATTTTACCTGCACTGACGCACTGTTTACCCGGTGTGATACATCATTTACCTCACGCAGTACCACCTCGATCGATTCAACCAACTGGTTAATAGAATCGGAGATCGCACCCGTTACGTCTTCTGCGACCGGTACACGAACAGTCAGGTCTTTCTGGGATATCTGGAATACGTTTTGGATCAGGGAGATGATCGAACCGTTCAAGCGTTTGTTCTCGGCATCCTTTTCCTGCAAAGCCTGTTCTTTCTCCTCCAGCATTGTGTCCAAGACATTGGAAAGCTGCCCCAATTCATCCTGACTATCCAGTTCACTTCGTGCTTCAACATCCCCTTCACGTACTTTGGTGATTGTGCCCTGAATTTGGTTCAGCGGGTCAAGTACTCCGTATTTTACGATGGAGAGAGCGACCGCAAGTGCGGCAGTCATCAAACCCATTGAGATGAAGAAGAAAGTGACCATCTCGCGGACATCGACGTCTCGTGCTTGGGTATCCAGCTCCTTGTATACACCCGCAAGCGCCTGAAGTTCTTCAAGCTTTGGTTCAATTGCAGTCACAATATCCGGAAGCTTGGAAAAAGCCATAGTGCTTTCCTGAAAAGCACTGGAGAAGGTATCCCTGTAGTCCGCCAAAAGCTCAGCCAATTCCGCTACCAACGCTTTATCCTGTTCACTACGTAGCAAAGTTTTCAGCTGAACAACGTTATTATCAATCTGCTGAATATGCTGATTGAACGCTGCCAAGTGCTGTAGATCTGAGGTTAGTTGGTAGCTTTTCTCGCGATACTGGGCTTTGGCAATGTTGTTATCTGTATCACCCACCAGACGTACAAACTCATGCAAGCTTTGCGAACGCTGCTGCGCCTGTTCCTCAAGTACAATGGTCTGGTAGTACGAGGTTCCCATGAAAATCAGACCTGCACAGAGCAGCAACAAGGCGATCGCAAATTTGATCGGTATCCGGACGTTTCTAAACTCCCAAAACGACTGCATTACTCTACTCCTACTTTAAAATTCTGTTTTCAATGACATGAAAAAGCGGCGGTGATCTAATTCCAACCACTGTTGATTACGAGACTGGTACACCTTATCAACGGCATGCTTTAAGCTGGTTGGCAGTGCTTCCTGTTCACTCTTTTCTGGATCTGCTAAAACTGGGTCAGTCAGACTTTGCGGCGGCTGCGAAAGTAAAATGCCTGCTGCTTGCGGGTGTTCATCTATCAGCAACAACCACTCTTTTTTCTCTTCGGTATCCCGGTCAAGCTGAAAATAGATGCTTAAATCAAATACCGGAATTGTCTCACCCCGGTGATTAACGAACCCACTGAACCATTCCGGAGTGGAAGGCATTCGACAGATTGAAGGCGACTTAACAACTTCAGCACGGGCCTGCTCCAGCATAAGCAAAGCGTACATGCCTACTTTGAAGCCATGCCGAATCTGATGGAAGGTAGTGCTTACTTCAGATGCTATACCGGTCAGTTGTGAGTCCATAATTTTTTCTCAGAGGTTTGACCTCAAGTCAGGCTGTTGATCTGCGCCATTAGATCATCCTGGGTAAAAGGTTTACCCACTACTGCAACCGCACCCTGTAGTTGTGCCCAGACCTTATCTGCTTCTTCGTTCTTACTCGACACTATCACCACCGGAATATCTTTGGTTTCTGCATCACTTGTAATCTGACGGCAGGCAGAAAAACCATCCATCTCAGGCATAACAATATCCATAAAGATTAGATCCGGTTTTTCCGCTTTCGCCTTTTCCAATCCCTGTTTACCGTTACCGGCAACAATCACCTGAGCACCTGTATCTGACAGTACCGTACAAATATGTTGCTGCTGTACCGGATCATCCTCAACTACTAAAATCTTCTTCACCTAAAACTCCGCTCATAATTCAGGCTTTCTGAAATTCATCTACCCAGTTTGATACCCGGTTGATTACCTTCTGAAACTCTTCATGCTCTATCGGCTTGGTCAGATAAGTGGAACAACCAGACATGATCCCCTTTACCTCATCCATAGGCGAGGTTTTGGAGGTCAACATAATAATGGGGGTTTTCTTTAATTCCGGACGTTTACGCATCTCGGTACAGGTTTCGAACCCATCAATACCCGGCATGACCACATCCAGAAAGATAAAATCGTATCTCTGTTGCGCTACCTGCTGCAGCGCTTCTTCACCGGTACCCGCAAAATGCACGATCACAGGGACAGTCAACTGTAACAACTCATTGTTAAGCGCCTGCTGCATGACTTCGTTATCATCCACGACCAGAATCTGGTAACTACTGCGTGCATGCTCAGGCTGAGCCGTAACTTCAACGTCTTGGTATTTGGCGAAGCGGTTATCCTCATCCGGCTCGACCGCTTCATCCTCTTCGTTCTTGTTTGTCATGCCATCCAGAGCACGCAAAACGCGGGAGGAAACTAACGGATAACCAAGATGGGCATAGCGTTTGTTTTCTGGTTTACCACGTCCAACCAGAATAATGCGGGAATGATAACTTTCCGGTAATTCAGCCAATTCTTGATGGGCCGATAGATCAAAACCGAAAACTAACAATAGATCTGGCAGCTCACTGCAATCCAGATCAACAAGTGAATAGCGATTTTGTTTTGAAAGCTTGAAGATTTTTTCCAGCTTTACTTGCTGATCTTCAGGAAAACCAACTGAGCCTATCTGCATAAAACCTCCAATGCAGGAGTAATGCAAACAACATCAGTGCAGGGCTGATCTGCAAAAACTGTAGGATAACGGGATGTTCTTTTTGACATAACGACTGTCCGGATGCACCCCATCCCCCTGTCAGGGCAGCGAACCAGACTCCAATCTCAAGTTATTATTTTTGTTTTCTTAGAGCTTGCCTAATTATTAACCTATTAAACAAGTTTAAAAAGCAGCGAACAATAAAACAAACGTATTAAACTACTGTTAAAGTCGGAAATAAAAAGGGGAACAGGTCGAAACCTATTCCCCTTCAACAAAACAGTGAGTGTATTACTGTTGCGAACAGAACAGCTGCTGCTGTCGCATCAACAAACGGCAACCTTCACCACGAATATCCCGATCCCAGCAGTAGTGTCTCGCCCAGCTTTTATCATCTTCTGTAGGCTCTTCATTAAACTCAGGAACCTCATCACAGAATCCCTCTGCCGGGGATGCAACTTCCAAACAGGCTTTAAGGAACTTGCCGTGTTTAATGGTGCAGGCAAAACCGGAACAAGTGTTAAAACTAGTCAACGCTTCATCCAGGCAGGCTTGCTGATTAGCTCTTTCCCCGAGGCTTAGACCCCGTTCGCGATACTCCACCGACTCTTCTGCCAGATCCTGATTCCACTGTGGTAACCACTGATCCTGTGTCAACCAGGCAACAAAAATTACCGCCGCAATTGCGAATAAGATGCCCCAGATAAATTTCTTAATCATGAAGTTTCCTTAACGTGACGGTGGTCGCCACAATAAACCTTTCATACACATCATTAGTCCGATTACAGAAAGTAGCATCGAACCATTAATCAGCAGAGGGTAACGCGCGATGAGTGGAATAAAGTCATGTTTCTGTTGCAGGTCACACTCGCCCAGACGGTAATTATACGAGCCGCCTTGTTCCAGACAGGCTGTTACCGCCGACTGATCAACAAAAAACACTATCATCAGTGCCAGAGCCGGCACTACAAGAAGAATTAAACCCAGTTTTAACATCAGCTTTCACTATCACTGATGCCAATATTACTGTAACCATCGTTATGGGCTAGTTCACGCAGTTCTTTGAGAGCTTCCGAACGAGACAGGTCATCCTGAATAATTTCCAGAATATCCGCCTGGAAATCATCTTCCTGCTGCATCAGTTCATGGGTATTGATGTAGCGCACCAGCTCATCATCCGACATCTGGTCATCAGCGCTCAGCTCAATAAACGTAGCTACACATTCACGGGACATATTACCCACGGTGATCACTTCACTAGCATCAGCGGCAATCACTGTATTCAACGTGGAAAACAATGCGACGACTGCATCGAGCGCAGGTGAAGCGCCATACATATCGAACTCTTCCAGATCTGGCATATTGGCTTCAACTTTGTCGAGCTGAACCTCAAAGTTCATTTTTGCCCCGGTATTGCCAAGATTATCCCAAACTCCGTTTAAGATCTGACGCATCTTATCGGCATCACCAAACTCCATAAGGTTGGCGAACAGAGCAAAATTGGGAAACATCCGCTCAGATATAGCCGCACAGAAAGCTGCCAGCTGCCAATCATTAAGATCGTAAAACTCTTTATCAAAGCGTTGATCAGACATCTATCTCACCAGATCTGTTGGAAAGCGCTCATTGTAACGCCTTTATGTTTATTTGTAGTGAAATTCCTACGTTGATACAGCGTTTTTTTATTTTTTGCCCATTTATAAGCCTCAACAGAAACTAGACTGTAATTTAACTACATAGATTTAATTGCTTACGGTAAGGTTGCTATAATCCCTTCCGGGTATGAGCTTGTGAGGTAACACTTTGATTTCGGTCAACTTACTTAAGTCGATTGCAGAAGCGCGTGAAGACTTAAGAAAATCAGAACAGAAAGTCGCTGACTACGTGCTGCAGCACGCTAATGACGTGATTCATATGCGTATCGTTGATCTTGCGACTGAAGCAAACGTCAGCGAGCCTACTGTTGTGCGTTTCTGCCGTGCATTGAACTTTGACGGTTTCCAGGATTTCAAGCTGACCCTCGCTCAAGGCTTAGCCAGCAATACCAACTTTGAGCAGTTCTCCCTGAACTCCAAAGATACGGTTACCGAGTTTAAAGAAAAGATCTTCGA
This sequence comes from Neptuniibacter sp., assembly GCF_024231755.1. Lineage (GTDB taxonomy): Bacteria > Pseudomonadota > Gammaproteobacteria > Pseudomonadales > Balneatricaceae > Neptuniibacter. The sequence continues at coordinate 16,244 of NZ_JAAEQH010000109.1, read as the reverse complement.
TTCCATGATCGGTAACCTGCTCAACATTAAAGAACAGCTGGATACAGAAACCATCGAAGATGCGATTGATTCACTAGCGAAAGCACGCCGTGTGGAATTTTATGGTTTTGGTGCATCAGCCCCTGTGTGTACTGATGCCGCTCACAAATTCCACCGCCTGAAAGTATCATCGACCTCTTATTCCGACCCCCATATGCAAGCGATCTCTGCTGTTTCATTGGATGATCGCGATGTAGTAGTTGCTATCTCACAGACCGGTCGTACAAAGGACCTGCTGCACACCGTTAAACTTGTAAAAGAAACCGGTACAACCGTTATCTCTTTATGTCCAAGTGATACTCCTCTGGCCAACCTTGCCAGTATCCCTATCCATATCGATTTGGAAGAGGATAAGGACCTAAGTACTTTGATGTCCTCACGAGTTCTGCACCTAGTGGTGATTGATGTGCTTGCGGTGGGTGTTGCTATGAAATTGGGGCCAGGGCTGATAGATCATCTAAAAACGATCAAACGCAGCCTTCGTTCACTACGCCAGAATTAAAGGCGTTATCAATTTACCTCCGCATAAAACCTGCCAATAACAAAGAATGACGGGCATTTTTCGCTTGTCATTTTTTGTACATATTTTATTCATATTGCTGCAATAGCTTACCACTACTATCTCCCCAGTTTTCAAGGCTCATGCGGCTTACAGCTGTGCGGCGCACAATAGAATAAGCCAATTTTTCCTAGCAAAACTGTTTGTAATTTATTTACAGCTATTATAAAACTGAGTTTAAGGCTGATTCAGAGCCCTCATTGAGGTGCCTTACTTAGCTGGCACCTAATGAGCCTTCTGACCAGAAAACCAGGGAACCTACGAATAAATCTTGTAGGCGCTCTGGCTTCACTGGAGTCTCATAATCAAGAAAGTACTTTGCCGGAATGTCTAGACATTGCAAAAAGTACTGACGCTGAGTATGTGTCTCCAGTGAAGCCCCGAAGGGCAAGCCCTGTAGCATGTATCTGCTTTGTTGCAGCTCTTGTTAAGGACTATGGCCATTAACAGCGAACTGCGCCTTGCTTCTACAAGCTACAGGACTTGCAGAGCACTTACAGGACTTGTTCGCAGGCTCCCTAGATCAGGAGTCAATTTATGTTGAACAAATCACAAGACATGAATGAAACCCAGATTGAAGTGTTTGACCTCATGGTGGGTTTCGAAGAAGAAGAACAATTGTCACGAAAAAAGCTGGCTTCGCGCCGTGCACTAAAAGCGCGACGTGCAATCGAACAGCGCCAGGAGGAGAAGGAGCTATCATCCTACATTGATGAATGCTGGTTCGACGAATAACTCTTAAATAAAAAGCCAGTCTTATGACTGGCTTTTTACGTATTACGCTCGGCTATCAATACTCTGGATAGAGAATATTCAGAGGAATTGAACGACTGCCTTCAACAACAATTGCACAGTGCTTACGTTTAAGTTTGCGCGGCTCTGTTACACCGCATGAGTGGGCAATCATCTCCACTTCATGCACCAGATGATTATGGTAGTTTGCCACCCGGTCAGCTTTGACCATTGGCACCAAGCCTCGCTGCAAATCTGGATCATGTGTTGTGATCCCTGTTGGGCAGGTGTTCTTATTACACTGCAACGCCTGAATGCACCCCAAAGCAAACATAAAACCACGCCCGGTCACCGCAAAGTCAGCCCCCATACAGATAGCTGCGCCGACATCCGTTGGGTTAATCAATTTACCTGAAGCGATGACCCTGATGCGCTCGCGCAGATCATGTGCCATCAGCTTGTTAACCACAATCGGTAAACTCTCACGTAGAGGTAAGCCAACACTATCCATCAACGGCATCGGTGCAGCACCGGTACCACCATCACTACTATCGATAGTGATAAAGTCAGGAGCACTCTCCGCCCCACGTTTGTTTACGGCAGAGAGGAACTCATCAATCCATTCCGACTCACCCAAAACCATTTTGAAGCCACAGGGTTTGCCGGTAATGGTACGAACCTTTTCGATCATATCCAGCAGATCATCAATACTGGCGATATCTGGGTGGCGGTTCGGGCTCAATGAATCTTCACCGACAGGGATGCCACGCACAGCTGCGATCTCTTCGGTAACTTTTTCACCTGGCAAAATCCCACCCTTGCCTGGCTTCGCTCCCTGACTCAGCTTGATCTCAAACATCTTGACCTGAGGGATAGCACCTTTTTCCCGGAGTTTCTCTTCACAGAAATTACCGTTCTCATCGCGCAGGCCATACTTAGCAGTACCTATCTGATAAACAATGTCACAACCGGCCTCAAGGTGGAAAGGTGATACGCCACCTTCACCTGTATTCATCCAGCAGTTTGCCTTTTTCGCCCCCTGTGCCAACGCTTCAATAGCTGGACGGGACATCGCTCCATAGCTCATACCAGAGATGTTAAAGAAGGAAGGGGCGTCGTATGGCTGATCACAGTAGGGGCCAATACGTAGAGGTTGAGTTCTTACTGCATCTTCTTTCAGGGTTGGGAAAGGGCAATTCAAAAAGTAGTAGGTGCCAGGGATACGCAGATCACGGGATGAACCAAACGCGATAGTACTATCCACATTCTTTGCTGCTCTATAGACCCAGGAACGTTGGGCACGGTTAAACGGCATCTCCTCCCGATCCATCGCAAAGAAGTACTGACGGAAGAACTCACCTACATGCTCAAACAGGTACCTAAAACGACCGATCAGAGGATAATTTCGTCGGATGGTTTGTGCAGTCTGATGTTTATCGATCTGGTAAATCACCAGGGCGGTGATAACAGCGATAACAAACAGAACCAGAAAAGCTATACCAACAAATGCAATAAACGTGATTGCAAAGTTAGTCAGTGATTCATTCATGCAGTGGCACTCCCCTTCGCAAAACCTGTAAACAAGCCAGGATGATCATCATCTGCAAAGCATTCAGCTCCCTACAGCCGAATGCATTTGGCTCTGTTCTTAGATTTGCCAGCATTTTTACTATGTTTTTAAGGGGTTATCGGCTGAGAGTAAATAGTCAGAAGCAATATTTTTCTGACTATTTCAATTTCAGCTGATATATCTACTTTATTTGGCCGAATAACCTTGGCAAATATAGAGATATAATGACGAAAAGCGTCAAAGTCTTACTAAAATTTAAGATTATTGAGCTATTTTGTAATTATTCACTAATGAGGTTTGCCAAAGACCATTAGGTAGCGGTATCGTACGTCGCTCTCCGCTTTGCTCGATCATATTTCCAAAAAATATTCAGCATCTGCTATCTCTATAATAGAGTCGCAGCGGTGAAAGTTTCTGCTTAAACTTGTTTTTTAAGAAAACGCCCATATTTAGCAGAATACAACCTGGATAGAGCTGTCGCCTGAAACATTGCCTGTTTGTGGCCTGGCAAGTAATACGTATATCCAGACATTGATTTGTTACAACCCAATTGGAAGACCAGATACATGACTAATTTGCCTGACGTTACCAGTCATCAAAACCCGGAGATCCACGGTTCTCTGGACTGGGTGGGCATGAATGGGATCACTGTCCCACTGCAGTTCGAAGACAATAAGCTCGGTGTGAACAACATTGAAGCACGCGTGAATACCTACGTTAACCTGGTAAATCCGAAGGTTAAGGGAATTCACATGTCCCGCTTGTATCTGGCATTAAGTAACTTCTTTGAGAATCAGACACTGAACGTGCCTGCTCTGACAGATTTCCTGTCACATCTACTGGATAGCCATCACGATATCTCTACGCAGGTATTCCTGAACTTCGACTTCGATTTTCTAATCAAGCGTGATGCTCTGAAAAGTGATAACAGTGGCTGGAAAAGCTACTCAACTACACTACGTGCAACGCTGAAAGATGATGAAGTGATTCTCGAGCTGGCAACCCGTGTTCCATATTCATCAACCTGCCCTTGTTCAGCAGCCCTGTCTCGTCAGCTGTTGGCTCAGGCATTCACTGATGATTTCGCGGGCAAGGGCAGCTTTAGCGCCGAAGATGTTGAAAACTGGCTGAAGTCAGAAAAGGGCTCTTTTGCGACACCGCACAGTCAGCGTAGTCAGGCAACAGCCTGGGTAAAACTGAGCAAAGATATGGGCGCATTCCCGTTAACTGATCTTATCGATCTAGTTGAAGATGCTCTGAAAACGCCCGTTCAGACTGCAGTTAAACGCGCTGATGAACAGGAATTTGCTCGACTGAATGGTCACAACCTGATGTTTTGTGAAGATGCGGCCCGCCGCGTGAAACACGCACTGCAGAATCAGGAGCAGTACACTGACTTCTGGCTAAAAGTAGAACACTTTGAGAGCCTTCACGCTCATGATGCAGTAGCACTTGCTTCCAAAGGTATTGAGGGCGGATATAGCCCAGCTGATTACAGCTAAATCTACCCGCTGAACAAAAAGAAGGCTGCTCTAAGCAGCCTTTTTTATTTCTAAATAAACGATCCATACCGTTCATTATGTTCAGTGATTAAAATAACAGGTTAAACATAAAACCTGCACTGATCGCCATCCCCAATACAATAAGCAGGAATGCTACGATCATGGGTGTTTTAAACAGTGAACGCAGCAGAATAACCTCCGTCAAACTAGCTCCAGCACTACCGATAATCAGAGCCATCACAGAACCTAACGCCATGCCTTTAGCTATCAATGCCCCAGACAACGGGATCACAGCCGCCGCTCGGATATAAAGCGGGATACCAATAACAGCGGCAATCGGTACTGCCAGTGGGTTATCTTCTCCTGCATATTCAGCGATAACATCTGCCGGTATAAACCCGTAGGTAAATGCTCCAATAGCAACGCCAATCAACAGATAAGGCCAGACACCTATAAACTGCTGCCAGGTTTCCTGCCAAATCTTGGCCCAATCAAACCGAGGGGCATTTACTACCGCTGTGCCATCACAACAGATCTCCACTTCTGTACTGTTCTCGGTATTATCAGGACAGCAGGATGATTTCACCTGTGTAGCAGACTCCGAACAACTACTGCCCTGGCCTGCTTCACATCCTCCTGAAGCTTCACCTGAAAGCACCTCCTCACGTATATAACGCGCAAATCCAAACTTCTCGAGGAAATAACCCGCGCTCACAGAAACCAAAAGAGCGAAAAGAGCGTAGGTTACTGTTACCTGCCAACCAAAAGTCACGAGAAACAAACCGATAATGATTGGATTCAACAACGGAGAAGTAAACAAGAAGGTAATGGTGGGCCCCAAACCTGCTCTGGCTTTAAGTAATCCCGCTAGCATAGGGATGGTCGAGCAGCTACAAAAAGGGGTGATGCTCCCCAGTGCAGCAGCAGAAACATAACCCCTGCCCCCTTTGGAACTAAGAATAGATTGAATTTTCTCTGCAGGAATCCAGGCCTGGATTACCCCAACCAGAAAACTGATCAACAGAAACAGTGTTGTGAGCTCTACACCCAGAAAGATAAACATTCCCAATACTTCCTGGAACATTGTTAGTAATTCATCACTCATAATAAATTCCATATTTCTAAATATATGGAAATATTATTATCTATAGATATTTGAGCTGTCAAATTATTTCTATTATTATCGAAATATAATATTTCTGGTGATCAATAATGGAAATCGATTTAGCAGCCAAACGTTTAGCCGAACTGGGCCACAGCACACGATTATCAATCTTTCGCTATCTGGTTAGAGGCGGAAAACAAGGGGTGCCTGTAGGGGAAATTCAAACCGCATTGGAAGTGCCTGGTTCTACTCTATCCCACCATATTACCCGCTTAGTTTCTGTTGGTTTGGTTAAGCAACGTAGGGAAGGAAGGACCCTTTACTGTGTGCCACAATACGAGGAGTTGGACGAGTTGATCGGTTTTCTAAAAGAAGAATGCTGTGTTAACGATATTACACATTGCTAGCCCAAATTTCTCACTAAGGCGCTTAATATCATAGCGCAAACCTAAGAATTACTTGCGATTCAGGTAATATTTCTGGTGCGATGACATTTGTTGATTACCCGATTGAGATGTACACACAAGCCCCGGCTAAGGTGCCGACTCCACTATTAATCCTTGCAAGCTATTACAAAGGTTGAGCATTAAACATCCTCCAAGCTACCAATTTACGATTGTGAAGGGGCTTTCCTGAACCAGCCTAACTCATTGAGGCCCCTACAGAATCAGGCCTAGACTGAGCATAAAAGTTATTTCCAGTACCCCCCAACTTATAACTAGCGCTTAGGCTGATAAACCTCCCCTTAAAGCAGAAGGTAGAGAACCAAAAATATTAATTCTTTTAAGAGTTTTTGGAGGATCAGTATAGCTTTGTTTTAATGCCTTACCGATTGCTGATAAATGATTTACCTACTAGGCTTTTCCTATAAGCCTCGCGATTTCCTACAAACTTAAAGCTACGAAATATGTTCTAGTCATTTGAAAAATATGGATAACGATTCCAAGTATCTTACAAACCTAAAAAACAACAGCGATTTATTCGAAATTGTCTTTGACCATCAGTTTCAGTTTATGGCTATTCTTGCACCTGATGGTAAAGTGATTAACGTCAATCAGGTCGCCTTAACTCAACAAGGCTATACTCGCGATGACTTTGTAGGTAAATACTTTTGGGACTCGGCGTCATGGCAGCACTTACCCGAGTGGGAGTCGATCTGGAAAAAACGCCTCAAAAAAGCTCTGAAAACTCAAACACCTATTTTTTCCGATGATGTTTACGAAACACATGATGGTTCAATTCGGCATGCCGACTCGGTAACCATTGCGCTTTTTGATTCAGAAAACAACCTCACCGGTTATCTGATACAAGCAATTGATAAAACAGACAAAGCCTTAGCAGAACAAGCGCTACGCGAAAGCGAGCAAAGATACAAAGGCGTGTTTGAAGACTTTCCGGTAATGATCTGCACATATAAACCCGGTGGTGAGATCATATTTGTTAACCAACCATACTGCGACCTATTTAATCGCACATCTGAGGAGCTTGTAGGCTCAAACTTCCTCAATTTAATTCCTGAAAGTGACCGTCCGGCATTAATATCCAGCATATCAGGACTTGATACTTCCGAGCCTTCCTTTGTCCATGAGCACAGAGTACTTCTTCCCGATGGAAATATTGGTTGGCAGCGCTGGACCAATCGTGCAATTTTCAACGACCAAGGGGAAATTGAAAGCTACCATTCTATCGGTGAAGACATTACACAACGCATAATCCAAGAAAAAGCGTTGGTAAGCTCTGAAGCACAATTAAGCACACTGATTGGCAATCTTCCAGGCGTTGCATTTCAATGCTTAAACGATCGGGATTGGACCATGCTCTATTTAAGTGATCGTTGCGAAACACTATTTGGATATACTGCCGACAGTTTGATTAATAACCGCTGTTTCTCTTATTCACAACTCATTGAGCCTGAATTTCGGGAATATATCTGGGCTGCAGTACAAGATTCGCTCAAGAGTAATAAAGCTTACAAGGTCTTATACAAAATCAGGAACGCCAGTGGCGATAACAGATGGATGGAGGAACAAGGTAGAGGCGTTGCTATAGGCTCTTCAACACAAACCATTGAAGGCTATATTGAAGATGTAACTGAGCGTATTGAAGCTGAAAGTCGACTAAACCAAGCCGCCGCAGTCTTCAGAAGTACCGGCGAAGGTGTTGCTATTACTGACCATAGTGGAACGATTGTGGATGTAAATGAGGCATTCACTAAAATCACGGGCTTTAGCAGAGATGAAGTGATTGGTCAGAATCCACGTATCTTGCAATCAGGCAGGCACGACATCAGCTTTTACGAAAACATGTGGAAGCAGGTAAAAACTCTCGGACATTGGCATGGTGAGGTATGGAATCGCGCTAAGAGTGGCGCTATTTACCCCGAAATCCTTACTATTAATGCAATCGATTTTAAACAAGGCCAGCAACCATCAGGATACGTAGGTGTATTCGCTGATATAACTTCACTGAAAGAAACCGAGGCGCGTTTAGATCATTTAGCCCACTATGACGCACTGACAGAACTTCCTAATCGCCTACTCTTTCGTGAACGACTGATACACAGCCTTTCAATGTCAGTAAGGAAGAAAACGAAGGTCGCTGTTTTGTTCCTCGATCTTGACCGATTTAAAAATATTAACGATACCCTAGGTCATGGAGTTGGAGACCAGTTACTCGCCAAAATTGCCTCTCGCCTTCGCCAAGTCGTCCGGGTCGGTGATACCGTAGGCCGAATTAGTGGTGATGAGTTCTGTCTGATTCTTGAAGACATTCAAAACGTTACAGATATTGTACCTATCGTAGAAAAGATACTTAGCGTTTTCAGCCAGCAGATTCAGATTGATGAGCATATGCTAAGAGTCTCGGCCAGTATGGGTATAGCTGTTAGCCCGGATAACAGTAGCGACGCTGATGACCTTCTCAGCTTTTCAGACTCAGCGATGTATGAGGCTAAAGAAGCCGGACGTAATACTTATAAATTCTATACCGCGGAGATGACAGAACAGGCGCTCGAACATAGCTTTGTGCAAAGTGCATTGAGGGATGCTCTGGAACAATCTCAGTTCTTTGTGGTTTATCAGCCTCAACTAAGAATTGAAGACCATTCAATAGTAGGAGTCGAGGCATTAGTCCGTTGGCAACATCCTGAGAGAGGCCTTATCCCACCAGATTCATTCATCCCCATAGCGGAAAATAGTGGTTTGATTAGAGAACTTGGTGCCTGGATTTTACATACGGCTTGTCAACAGGGCGTTAACTGGTTGGAATCAGGCGTTAATTTTGGGCGTATTTATGTCAATGTTTCCGCAACTCAATTACATGATGAGTCCTTCACTGAAACCGTACAAGAGTGCCTAAGAGCAAGCGGTTTTCCAACTAATAGGCTAGGGCTGGAAGTGACTGAGAGCTTTATTATGAAAGACCCTCAGCACGCTATTAATGTATTGAGTGGCTTTAAAGAGATGGGAATTGAGCTAGCTATTGACGACTTTGGTACGGGTTATTCGTCTCTGTCTTATCTGAAGCAACTACCCATAGATAAGCTAAAGATAGACCAATCATTTATACGAGATATACCTTCTGATCCCAATGACATGGCCTTAGCAGAAGCAGTCATAGCGATGGGAAAAGCATTGAATCTTGAAGTTATTGCAGAAGGTGTAGAAAGTCATATCCAAGCTGACTTCTTACTAGAAAAGGAATGCACTGAAGTTCAGGGGTTTCTGTTCGCTCATCCCCTTACCCCTGAAGCATTTTTAGAATGGGAAAAGCATCGTGATAAATCGCAATAGGCAGGCCCTATATGAGCAGATTATGCTCAGACCTGCCTGATAATCGCTGAATTACTCAACAGTTACCGATTTCGCTAAGTTTCTAGGCTGATCCACATCCGTACCTTTTAACACGGCAACATGATACGACAGCAATTGCAACGGAATGGTGTACAGCACAGGCTGCATAATCTCATCACACTCCGGCATTGAAAGAACATGGATACCCTCCTCAGAATGAACTTTCTCTGAGCCGGCAAAAACGAACAGTTCACCACCACGGGCACGTACTTCCTGTAGATTTGCCTTAAGCTTATCGAGCATATCGTTTTGCGGGGCAACAGCCACCACAGGCATCTCTTTATCAACCAATGCCAGAGGGCCATGTTTCAGCTCACCTGCCGGGTAGGACTCAGCATGAATATAGGAGATCTCTTTCAGCTTTAGCGCCCCCTCCTTAGCCACTGGGTACAAAGTGCCACGACCAAGGAACAAGGAGTGATTTTTCTCGGCAAATGGCTGCGCCATCAGCTCGATATCTTTATCCATCGCCAGCGCACTGCTTACCTGCTGTGGCAGTTGCTTCAGCGCCTGAATAATCGCTGCTTCAGATGCTGAACTGAGACCATTACGACGCCCCAGGGCAATAGTTGTCAGCATCAAAGCAACCAATTGGGTGGAAAAGGCTTTGGTGGAAGCAACACCGATCTCTGGGCCTGCATTGGTCATCAATGCCAGATCAGATTCACGTACCAGTGAACTACCAGGTACATTACAAATGACCAGAGAAGCCAATACACGGGTTTGTACTTCACGCAAAGCCGCCAGAGTATCTGCAGTCTCACCAGACTGAGATATTGTCAGAAACAAAGTACCTTCCGGGATAACCACTGTGCGGTAACGGTATTCACTGGCTACCTCTACCATACAAGGGATACCCACCAGATCCTCGATCCAGTACTTTGCAATCAGGCCTGCGTGGAAGCTGGTACCACAGGCGATAATCTGGACCTGCTTTACCTGATCAAAGATATCTGCAGCTTTTGCGCCGAAGCACTGCTCCAGTAATTTATCGCCACTGACCCGCCCTTCCAGGCAAGCTTTAATCACTTCCGGCTGCTCATAGATCTCTTTGAGCATAAAGTGCTTAAACTCACCTTTATCCGCTGAACTGATCCCATGTTCAAACTGGGAAACCTCACGTTCTGCTTTAGCCCCGTTAGCATCAGTTACAGTGATACTGTCAGCAGTCAGCGTTGCCACATCGCCATCTTCAAGGAACATAAAACGGTCGGTAACCTGCAGCAGAGCAAGCTGGTCTGATGCGATAAAGTTCTCACCAATGCCGATACCGATTACCAGTGGGCTGCCTTTACGCGCAGTTACCAGTTGGCTTGGATCAGATTTCTCAATCACACCCAGTGCATAAGCACCTTCCAGTTGACCAATAATATTGGCCACAGCTGAGTGAAGGGAACTAACTGATTGCAACTCTCTCGCCAACAGGTGAGCAATTACTTCTGTGTCAGTATCGGAGCTGAATACGAAACCATCTGACTGCAGCTCCGCTTTCAGCTCTTCAAAGTTCTCGATAATACCGTTGTGAACCACTGCCAGTTGATCGCCTGACATATGCGGATGAGCGTTGGCCTCATTAGGCACACCATGAGTCGCCCAACGTGTATGGGCAATACCCGTTGTACCACTCAGCGGGTTCTCCTGAAGGCCATCAGCCAATGCCTGAACCTTACCGGTGCGACGACAGCGCTGAATGCCCTCATCGGTTTGTAACGCAACACCGGCGGAGTCATAACCGCGATATTCCAAACGGCGCAGACCTTCTAGAAGAATCTCTTGTACTGGGCGTGCTGCTACAGCACCAACAATGCCGCACATAATTAGCTTCCTTTCTTCTGTGGGCGAGGCCAGTTTTTAATTTCAGTTTGTTTTGAGCGAGTCACAGCTAACGCATCATCAGATACGCTTTTACTGATAGTTGAGCCTGCCCCGACAGTCGCCATCGAACCTACCTGAACTGGCGCAACCAATGCAGTGTTGGAACCGATGAATGCATTATCGCCGATCGCAGTCGTCGACTTATTCACACCGTCGTAGTTACAGGTGATAGTGCCCGCACCAATATTCACATCTTTTCCTAAGATTGCATCACCAATGTATGAAAGATGGTTAATCTTACTGCCTTCACCAACAATCGCTTTCTTGGTCTCAACAAAGTTACCCACTTTAGCTTTATTGGAAAGCTGCGTACCCGGACGTATACGGGCAAACGGACCTATATCGCAGTTTTCAGCAATAGCTGCGTCTTCAATAACGGTGTTCGCTTTAATACGAGTTCCCGCACCGACTGTGCAGTTCTTAAGATAGCAATTGGGCTCAATGACAACGTTATCACCCAGCGTGACATCACCTTCCAGGACAACGTTAATATCGATCAGCAGATCCTGGCCGATTTTTACATTGCCACGCACATCTATACGATTTGGGTCAGCTAGTGTTGCACCATTTATCATTAGGTACTCAGCCTGTTGCAACTGATACCAGCGTTCCAGCTCAGCCAACTGAACACGGTTGTTAACACCCTGCACTTCCTCTTCAGCATCCGGCTGAATGGCACTGATTGTTAGACCCTGTTCTGCAGCCATCGCGATAATATCTGTAAGGTAGTACTCACCCTGAGCATTTTCCGATGAAAGCTGTGGTAACCAATTACGCAGATACTGACTTTTAACAGCCAGGATTCCCGTGTTTACTTCACTGATCTTATGTTGCTCTGGCGAAGCATCTTTATGTTCAACAATGGCAACAACCTTATCTGCACTATTTCGAACGATACGGCCATAACCCGTTGGATCTTTCAGGTCGACAGTAAGTAGAGCCAGATCTCCTGTCGCAGCAATTTCAACCATTTGTGACATGGTCTCAGCTTTAGTCAGCGGCACATCTCCGTAAAGTACCAGTACCACACTATCCTCGGATACTTCCGGCATCGCCTGGGCTACAGCATGGCCTGTGCCCTTCTGCTCAGATTGCAGAGCAAAATTCACCCGCTGACCTTGGAGTGATTCACGTAACAGGTCTGCTCCATGGCCAATCACAACATGAGTGTTCACGTCTCCCAACTGAGCTGCGGTATCGATCACATGCTGCACCATGGCTTTGCCACCTACTTGGTGCAGAACCTTAGGCAGTTTTGATTTCATACGGCTACCCTGACCGGCAGCTAAGATGACAACGTCTACAGACATGGCCTTTCCTTGATAGTTACGCTTTATTTTGTATGCACTTTAAAGTAAAAATAGCGCTATACAATCCCTTTTGTCACAAATTTAATGACAATTATGAATGATGAAGTTTTTTCCCTTCTCGGTGTAAACCCACGTGAAGTGGCTATCTACAAAGCCCTACTCTCCTTAGGTGCTAGCTCTATACGTACAATTGCTGATAAATCCGGCATAAATAGAGGTAGTGCATACGAGAGTCTTAAGGAGATGCAGCAGAAAGGAATTGTCACTTACCAGCCAAAAGGTAAGCGCCGACTATTCGCCCCTGTAGATCCACAGATACTTCTGCAACTGGCCGAAGAACGCCGTCAAGGGCTTGATAGGGCGATGGAAGAGCTAAAGCAGAATATAATTCCTGAACTACAACACCTCAAACCGGACTTTAACGCTAGCAATGTCAGCTTCTATGAGGGTGATGACGGTATCGAACACGTCCTCAAAGATATCCTAAATACGGTTTCTAACTCCGAGGCTGAAAGCTACTCAGTGTTCTCCTCAAAGCCGATCCGAAAACACCTCTACAGACCCTTCCCTAACTTCACAAACCAGCGGATACAGCGTGGTATTAACGTTCGTGCTATAGCCATTGGGGATGGTGGTGAAGACGCCCTGCTATCAGAACGTAAATGGATTAAAACTGAGGGTAAGGTGGATGCCGCCTATATCGCTATCTATCCACCTAAGTGTGCGATTATCTCATTAGCTTCAGAGAACTACCCTACAGCCGTGGTGATTGATTCTGCGGAAGTGGCAGCGGCGCAGAAGATAATATTTGATACGCTTTGGAGACTTTTATAAGCGCATGGCGCTTATACATAGCTACTTATAAAAGCAGCACGCTTCGCAACCAGTAGCTAGAACGCTGCTTCGCAGCTGCTAGTGGCTAGGAAAACCTTAACACCCAAGATGCGAGGTTATGTGATCGGTTTGATTTACTCTGATAGCCTTAGTCTCAAGTGGCACAATGTATTTTTATCTCCAGTCTTGGAGACCATATTTTTGCATTATGTTAGGGATTATTTCCGAGTTTCTGATCATCTCCATGCGAGAATCAAAAAGCTCTATTAATGGACGGATAATACTTTCACGGTCTGGGTTGGATGAAAATGCCATATACACATTGGTGTTATTAACACAGCCTGATATTTTGAACTTGCTCATCAAGCCTAGCCTAGAAAGCTCATACACGGTGCTGTTTTTAGTAAACAGGAAAGCATCTATACGCCCTTTCATTACTTTTCTGGCTTGTTGGTGAATGTAACCGCCGAAGTATGGTTGGAACTGAAATTGTTGCGGATTATCCGCTACGTATTGATTCAATTCTTCTATTGAAGTGTCTGTTGCAATTCCGAATTGTAAATTTTTCAAGCTGTCGGTTGATAAGTATCTCCAAGGGTTGGGCTTCTCAGAGAAAAAGCACATGCTTTGCGTACCCACCTCATACTCTGGATAAAGTAAATTTGGAGCTTCGGCCTTTGCAGGTGCTAATACAGCTTCTACATCTCCTGACTTTGTGAGGGCTAGTGCACGGCTCCATGGGTATACCTCAACAGTGACCTTATAACCTGTACCTCTAAATACTTCTTTGACTATGTCGAGGATGTAACCATTTTGTTCTTGCTGAAGGCAAAGCTGTGGACACCAGTCTATTGCTGCCACACGAATAGTTTTTTCATCATCTGCAGACGTGTACTGACTTAGCAAAAGCAACAGAACAACAGCGAACTTTTTCATTCTATATAAATCTGGATTACAGAATCTGCATTATAGCTGATCCGTACTTGATTTATGTTGTGCACAAAAAAAGGCAACCCGAAGGTTGCCTTTTGAACTGTGGATTGTAAGCAGTGAGTCTTAACGACCCAGTTTCTTACGAATCTGCTGTACGGTACGAAGCTGCGCTGCAGCTTCTGCAAGCTGGGTGGCTGCTTTCGAGTATTCGAACTCGGAAGTTTTGTCAGCCATCGCCTGTTCAGCATGTTTCTGTGCTTCTTGAGCCGCAGCTTCATCAAGGTCTGCCGCATGCAGAGCAGTGTCTGCAAGGATAGTTACCTTGTTAGGCTGTACTTCAAAGAAGCCACCGGATACGTAAAAGATATCCTGCTCGCCACCCTGTTTGCGTAGCTCGACAGGGCCTGGTTTCAGTTCCGTCAGAAGCGGAGCGTGGCCTGGGTATACACCCAGATCACCCAGGCTACCTGTTACGGATACGAATTCGATCAGGCCAGAGAAGAGTTCTTCTTCAGCACTTACGATGTCGCAATGAACAGTCATAGCCATATTTATACCTCGTAAAGGTTAGCTAAAGGCAATTACATGCCTTTAGCTTTCTCGATCACTTCGTCGATACCGCCAACCATGTAGAACGCCTGCTCTGGCAGTTCGTCGTACTGGCCTTCCAAGATACCTTTAAAGCCGCTGATAGTGTCTTTCAGAGACACGTATTTACCAGGAGAACCGGTGAATACTTCAGCTACGAAGAATGGCTGAGACAGGAAGCGCTGGATCTTACGAGCACGTGCTACCAGAGACTTATCTTCTTCAGACAGTTCGTCCATACCCAGGATCGCGATGATGTCTTTCAGCTCTTTATAGCGCTGTAGTACACCCTGTACCTGACGAGCAACTTCATAGTGCTCAGTACCGATAACCAGTGGGTCTAGCTGACGAGAAGTTGAATCCAGTGGGTCAACCGCAGGGTAGATACCCAGCTCTGCGATCTGACGAGACAGTACTACTGTTGCGTCAAGGTGAGAGAAGGTTGTCGCTGGAGATGGGTCAGTCAAGTCATCCGCAGGTACATATACCGCCTGGATAGACGTGATGGAACCAGTCTTAGTAGAAGTGATACGCTCCTGAAGAACGCCCATCTCTTCCGCCAGAGTTGGCTGGTAACCTACCGCAGAAGGCATACGACCTAGCAGTGCTGATACCTCAGTACCTGCCAGTGTGTAACGGTAGATGTTGTCTACGAACAACAGTACGTCACGACCTTCGTCACGGAATTTCTCAGCCATCGTCAGGCCTGTCAGCGCTACACGCAGACGGTTACCTGGAGGCTCATTCATCTGACCGTAAACCAGAGATACTTTATCCAGTACGTTGGATTCTTTCATCTCGTAGTAGAAGTCGTTACCCTCACGAGTACGCTCACCTACGCCGGCGAATACGGAGAAACCTGAGTGCTCGATCGCGATGTTACGGATCAGCTCCATCATGTTTACGGTTTTACCTACACCCGCACCACCGAACAGACCAACTTTACCACCTTTCGCAAACGGGCATACCAGGTCGATTACCTTGATACCAGTTTCCAGCAGTTCGTTAGATGCTGCCTGCTCGTCATAAGAAGGCGCTTTACGGTGAATAGGCATACGCTCTTCTTCACCAATTTCGCCACACTCATCAATTGGGTTACCCAGTACGTCCATGATACGACCCAGTGTTGCTGTACCTACAGGTACAGAAACTGGCGCACCAGTGTTTGCAACGTCCTGACCACGGCTAACGCCTTCGGTCTGACCCATTGCGATCGCACGAACAACACCGTCGCCCAGCTGCTGCTGAACTTCCAGCGTCAGACCGTTTTTAGTTACGGTCAGAGCGTCGTATACCTTCGGTACTGAATCACGTGGAAATTCCACGTCTACTACCGCACCGATAAT
>NZ_JAAEQH010000108.1 GCF_024231755.1 Neptuniibacter sp. | reverse complement strand
TCTGTTCCCCGGCCATCACCAGCGCCAGTAGCGGGTTCTCTAGATATCTTTGGATTTACAATACCTACGCCCTGGGTGATTGTAACCGTTACTGTTTCGTTATTGCTGATATTTATTGGGCTGTGCACAGTTATTGTCTGCCCACTTACCTCAAATCCCCAGACTCCAACATTCACTGCTGTTTCTCCCGGGGTGCTGACAAGGACGTTATGATAGTCAATCGAGGGTGGTAGCGTTGTCCCTGAAGGGAAGGTGAGAATAATATCATCATTGTCTGCGGTCAACGCTCCGGCTGGCCCCACATTGAATGCGACAACGTAGGCGGATGCTTGTCCAGCCTGTTGGTTGTAAAGTGTAACGGTTGCTCCACTCACATCGGCTGTTGCGGGTAGCGTCATCGCCGGGAAGAGCATGCTCAGTGCCAGAAGTAGTGCCATGGTTCCAAATGCTATCTTTCTCAAGTTTCTTCTCCTTATCAATCCAAATTATATTAAGCCTTATCTCAAAGGCAATCGACTCGGTCGCAGCAAGCGATCATAAAGGCATTCAGCACAATTCCCGTGAGGTTTTGCAAATGCCCAGGTGGCCGGAGCTATGATCAGCTTTGTAGCATACTTTCCTTTTTTCGTTTCCGTAGCAGGAAAGTAAAAGCAACTACAGAAGCAGTTAACATAACCACGATGAAACCACTAATCAAAGCTATGGTGGGTACATCATCGTCTTCTGCTTCTGAAACTGGTGTTGGTTCAGGTGCAATTATCGGTGTTGGTTCTACGATCGGTTCTTCTTCTGTTATCTTAGCCAGCATGGCGAAGTTGGTAAAATGACTTACCGGTGCGCTAATAGTATGATTCACCGGATCTACAACGGCACCTGTAAGTTCCACCCATTCACCAGCTTCAGTATC